>NZ_JACJEO010000029.1:0-54963 GCF_014164115.1 Pseudoalteromonas sp. SG45-2 | reverse complement strand
TATAACCCAACACCTACACACCAAAAAACGCATCGTTATGCGTTTTTTGGGATCGCAATATCTGAAGTGCAATTTGCGTATCTATGGGAGATTCCGAGCACAGCCCCTCAATCGCCACCCATGAGAAAAAGTACTTCGATGTCAGTGGCTCGATCTGCCACCGAGTAATCAAACTAACGCAGAAAGGGGCAGAAACGAGTTATACCGGAATGGCTGCAATTGGCACAAACCGGAAATAGCTTCCAATTAACTCCGTATTTAAATTTTAGGTTTTAGCTGGGCTCTAATTAATAAATCATAATCTATTTGCAACACCTCGCTTAAATTCAAACTATTCTGAAGTTAACGCAAATTTTCAATTTAATTGGTGCTGGCCGAATAAAGGCTCATATGAGAATCAAATCGCCAGCTTCTTAAATAGAAACTAAAGATGTGACCGTTAAAAGGTTTATGCTAATTAAAAAATAACTACTCTTAACTATGACTCAGTTTTCTCTTTATAGTCACACAAATCCTCAATTATACAACTTCCACATTTTGGTTTTCTCGCTGTACACGTATAGCGCCCATGTAAAATAAACCAATGATGGAGGTTAAACATAAATTCTTTCTTATTTGGCGTATTTTTAATTATAGCCTGTTCAGTCTGCTCAACAGTCTTACCCTTAGCGTAACCAGTACGGTTTGCAAGACGTTGGATGTGAGTATCTACTGCTAAAAAGTATCTACCTTCATTATCTTTTAGCCAGCCAAAGGCTGTGTTGAGTACAACATTAGCGGTTTTACGGCCAACGCCTGGTAGGGCTTCTAGGGCTTCACGATTTTCTGGCACGATGCTGTTATGTTCATCCACCAAAATTTGGCACATTTTGTACACGTTGGCAGCTTTAGAGTTAAATAAGCCGATGGTTTTTATATAATCACGCAGTGTATCGTGGCCTATATCTAAAATGGCTTGTGGTGTATTAGCAACAGGGAACAACTTTCGAGTGGCTTTATTAACGCCTACATCAGTTGCTTGTGCTGAAAGAGTTACTGCTACTAGTAACTCAAATGGGCTTGAATATTCAAGCTCTGTAACTGGATGTGGGTTATCGTCGCGTAGGCGCGACAGTATTTGGTGACGTTTTTCTTTATTCATGCAACTTAAAACGTATTAGTGCTAATTGTTGCTCTAATACGTTTTCCCCTTAAGTTAAGCTAGTAACACGTGCTCGAGGGCCTTTTTCAGCCTCTGGCGGTGCAACTTGTTTTGATTTTATTTGTGCGTCAATTACGTTTTTTGCAGCAATAAGTAGCCCAAGCCCTAAAAAGGCACCCGGTGGTAAAATTGCCAGTAAAAATTGATTATCAAAATTAAATACTTCTATGCGCATGCTCTGTGCCCATGGGCCAAGTAATAAATCGGCTCCGTCAAACAGCGTACCTTGGCCGATTAATTCGCGCATAGCTCCTAACACTAACAATACAGCCATAAAGCCTAAGCCCATCATTAAGCCGTCAAATGCTGATAAATGAACAGGATTTTTAGAGGCGTATGCTTCGGCGCGGCCAATAATGGCGCAGTTAGTTACAATCAACGGGATAAAAATTCCCAATGATTGATATAAACCAAAGGTATAAGCGTTCATAAGTAATTGAACTATTGTTACAAAGCCCGCGATGATCATGACAAATACAGGTATACGAATATCTTTTGGCACCCAGTTACGCACAATTGATACGGTAACATTTGAGCCTATTAGTACGAGTAAAGTTGCTAAACCTAAACCTAAGGCATTTGTTACAGTTGAGGTAACGGCAAGCAGTGGACATAAACCTAAAAGCTGCACAAGGGCAGGGTTATTTACCCATACACCTTCTTTGTATAATGTTTTTAACTCACTCATTTAGCTACCTCCATACATTCGGCATTAGGTGCTGCAAAAATATCATCAAAATTAGTTTGTGCGAACAATACGGCATTTTTAACAGAGCCCACAACAGCACGTGGCGTTATGGTCGCGCCTGTAAATTGATCAAACTGGCCGCCATCTTTTTTTACAGCCCAGCGAGCGTCTTCTTCGCCTTCAACCGTTAAGCTTTTAAATGTTGTGATCCAAAGTGATTTTTTAACTTCTACTTTGTCGCCTAAACCAGGGGTTTCTTCGTGTTTAGTCGTACGCACGCCAGCAATAGTGCCATCGCTCAATACCGCTGTTAATAAGTTAATATCGCCACTGTAGCCATTTGGCGTAACATGCCTAATAACAACAGCGACTGGTTTATTGTTTTTACGAGCACGGTAAATTACTTGATTTGCGTACGGGCCTAGTTTTTCGTCAGTAATAACTACGCAATCTTGTGATAATTGATTGTCGTACGATTTTGGGTCGAGCACTTCTTGTAGCTGCGCAGTAAGTTGTAGCTGTTCTTGCTCTGCAATTTTATCGGCAGTAAGTGCATTGATCGAGGCAACTAAGCCTGTTGTTGCTAATGCAAACGCAGTTAAAATAGCACCATTTTTAGCCATTGACGAAATGATCATTTTACTGCTCCGTGGCCATAAGTACGCGGCTGTGTGTAGTAGTCTATTAGCGGCACTGCAATATTAATCAGTAATACGCTAAATGCGATAGCATCAGGAAAACCACCAAAGGTACGAATTAAATAAATTAGTAAGCCAATTAGCGCGCCATAAATTAAGCGCCCTTTGTTAGTTGTTGCTGCAGAGACCGGATCGGTTGCTATGAAAAAGGCTCCCATCATAGTGGCACCACTTAATAAGTGAAATAGGGTGCCCGGCTCTGTGCCTGGTGATGCGATATAACCAATAGCACTACATACAGCTAAAGTTACGATAAAACTAACAGGAATATGCCAGTTAATAATTTTTGCTTTTAATAAGTATAAACCACCGGCTAAAAAGCCTAAGTTAACCCAGGCCCAACCAAGGCCAGCCCATTCGTTAAATATTGGCTTTTGCATGCTTTCGGTAACGGTTAAACCGTGGGCTATGTCTGTCTTAACAGTATCCAGCGGTGTTGCCATTGTTAGGCCATCAACCCCTGCACGTACTTGATCTAGGCTAAACCCAGAGGCCGTAAAATCGGTAAATATTAGCCTTAGCTGGTCAGCAAAGCCTATTGGCGTATTTATTAAATCAGTAACAGGCAACCATGCGGTCATTTGTACTGGAAACGAAACTAAAAGCAGTACATAAGCCGCCATTGCTGGATTGAATAAGTTAAACCCAAGGCCGCCATAAAGCTGTTTAACTATAACAATAGAAAATAAACAGCCAATAACGATTATCCACCAAGGCGCAAGTGGTGGAATACTCAATGCCAATAACACGGCAGTAAGCCACGCACTGCCATCACTTAATGCAGGCCAAACAGGGCGTTTGCGCATTAGCATTATTGCAGCTTCAAATACACTTACAGCAACAAGGGCTAGTACTAGCTGAATAAGCACCCCGGTACCAAAAAAGAAAACTTGAGCAATTAGCCCAGGAATACACGCAGCAATAACGCTAAGCATTAATCGCGTTAACGATTTATGGCTGTGATTATGCGGCGAACTGGCCATGGTTAATTTCATGACTGATTATTTCCTTCTTTTTGTAACTTTTTAGCTTTTGCTCTCGCAATTGCAGCAGCCACGGCGGCTTTTTTCTTATCGTCGGCTGATTTAGGTTTATCTGCTTCAGTAGAATTGGATGAGTCATCGGTGTTACTTTCTGCACTCTTAGGTGCTGCGCTCTCAACTTGTAGCTCTTGGGGCTGAGTTTGTTCGGTATCTTCTAGTGCTTTAGCCGCTTTTTTAGCTTTAGCGCGGGCAATAGCCGCCGCTACCGCTGCTTTTTTGTCATCAACAGGGGTATCAGTTTGTGGTTCTTCACTTGTGGTTTGCTCGGCTTCTTCTAATGCTTTAGCCGCTTTTTTAGCTTTAGCACGAGCAATGGCCGCCGCTACCGCTGCTTTTTTATCATCAACAGGGGCATCACTTTGTGGCTCTTCACTTGCTGTTTGCTCAGCTTCTTCAAGTGCTTTAGCCGCTTTTTTAGCTTTTGCACGAGCTATGGCCGCCGCTACTGCTGCCTTTTTGTCATCAACAGGGGCATCAGTTTTTGGCTCTTCAATTGCTGTTTGCTCAGCTTCTTCAAGTGCTTTAGCCGCTTTTTTAGCTTTTGCACGTGCAATAGCTGCCGCTACCGCTGCTTTTTTGTCATCATCAGGGGCATCACTTGGTGACTCTTCACTTACGGGTTGCTCAGCTTCTTCTAATGCTTTAGCCGCTTTTTTAGCTTTAGCGCGAGCAATGGCTGCAGCTACTGCTGATTTTTTGTCATCAACGGGGGCATCGTTTTGTGGCTCTTCACTTGCTGCTTGTTCAGCGTTATCTAATGCTTGTGCTGCTTTTTTAGCTTTAGCTCGAGCAATGGCTGCAGCTACTGCTGATTTTTTATCATCAACGGGTGTAGTCTCGGCCGATTCATCTGTTTGAGATTTTTGCTCTTTATATTTACGCGCTTGTTCTTTACGTAGTGCGCGCTCTTTTGCTACTTCGCTGTTGTCAGGTTCTAATTCAGCAGATTGATCGCCTAGCTTTTTAGCTTTAGCGCGTGCAATAGCGGCTGCAACAGCTGATTTTTCATCGCCGTTATCTGATTTATTTTTAACACGGGCTAGTGCCTCAGCTACTTTTTGCTTTTCGTCAGCAGACTTAGCAGCAGGTTTACGTTTATGGCGGTTTTGGCGTTCTTCTTGCTCACGCTCTAAACGTTCTTTTCGGGCATCAAAACGATCTTTTGCTCTGTCAGCTTTAATTTTGTCAGCTTGTTGTTCTTTAATTTCAACTTTGGCTATACGGTAGTACTGTACAAGAGGGATTTCGCTTGGGCACACGTATGCACAAGCACCACATTCAATACAATCAAATAAATTGTGCTCTTGTAGTTTGTCGTACTCTTTTGATTTAGCAAACCACTGCAATTGTTGTGGCAATAAAGAAGCAGGGCAGGCATCGGCACAGGCGCTACAACGTATACAGGCTTTTTCAGGGCCGGGTTCCGCTAGCTCTTTATGATCAGGCGCTAAAATACAGTTAGTGGTTTTAACTATGCCAATACGTACTGTGGGTAGCGTAAAGCCCATCATTGGGCCGCCCATCACAACACTTTGCTGCGGTACAGGAGAGAAACCTTGGCAATCTAGTAAATGCTTTATTTCAGTACCAAGCAGTGCCCATACATTTCCAGGTTTATGAATAGTGTTACCTGTTACCGTAACTATACGCTCAATTAGCGGTTTGCCTTCATAAACGGCTTGTTGTACGGCAAACAAAGTACCCGTGTTATGCACTAAAATACCAATATCGGCTGGAATACCAATGCTAGGAACTTCACGGTTAGTAAGTAATTTAATTAATTGCTTTTCACCGCCAGATGGATAAATAGTTGGCACCGTTTGAATAATAATTTTTGAGTTATGCTCAGCTGCTTGCTTCATTGCTGCAATAGCTTCAGGCTTGTTATCTTCTATACCCACAATGCACAGTGTTGGGTTTAAAAGTTGCTGCATTATTTCAATGCCTTGGATAACTTCTTTAGCGTGTTCGCGCATTAAAACGTCATCGGCAGTAATATAAGGTTCGCACTCAACAGCATTTACAATCAAAAATTCGATAGGTTGCTTGGTATCTGCTTTTACATAAGTAGGAAAACCAGCACCACCCATACCGCTAATACCGGCTTGGTGAATAATATTTATAAGCTCATCATGGCTAAGCTCAGCAGGATTTTTATTTTTATTTAGAGCTACCCATTCGTCTTTGCCGTCTGGTTCAATAATAACACTTAGTTCAGGCAGGGCCGATGGATGTGCTGATGGCATAGGTGCAATATCAGTAACTACACCAGAGCTTGGCGCATGTACAGGTACCGACCAGTTAGCAGCGGGTTCTGTTAGTGGTTGGCCTTTTAATACGTGTTGGCCTTTTTCTACAAGTAACTTACCATTTGCGCCTATGTGCTGCTTAAGCGCAACAATGAGTTTGTCGGGCAAGGGTAGGCGAGTGATACTCGCACTATTAGAGAGTGATTTTTGTTGTGGTGGGTGTATGCCGCCAGGAAATGCCCACACGGTGCCTTTTTTTATTTGTTCAAGTAACTTGTCCACTCAAACCTCTAATCTATTTGTGTAACAGGAATAGCGTCTAGCTGCCATTTCCAGTTTTGTTTAGTTTCGGCTACAGGTAGCATATCAATGCAATCTACAGGGCAAGGCTCAACACATAAATCACAGCCAGTACATTCATCAATTAACACGGTATGCATTTGACGAGTTGCGCCCAAAATAGCGTCAACTGGGCAGGCTTGAATACATTTGGTACAGCCAATACATTCATCTTCGCGAATATAAGCCACTGTTTTTATAGGTTCTGCTTGCTCGCCACCGGCAAGTGGTTTTTCATCAACCCCCATTAAGCCGGCAAGCTTTTTCATGGTAGATTCGCCGCCTGGTGGGCATTTATTTATTTCATCGCCATTAGCTATGGCTTCGGCGTAAGGGCGACAACCCGGGTAGCCACATTGTCCGCATTGAGTTTGCGGTAAAATCGTATCTATTTGCTCAACAATAGGGTTACCTTCAACGCGAAAGCGAATTGCTGCAAACCCTAAAATAAGTCCAAAAATGAGTGCTAGCGAACCAATCGCTATCAAGGCATAAAACAAGGTCATATTAAAACTTCACTAATCCAGTAAAACCCATAAACGCCATCGACATTAAGCCTGCAGTGATCATTGCAATAGAGGCGCCTTTAAAAGGCGTAGGAACGTCAGCAGCTGCTAAACGCTCTCGTAGTGCTGCAAACAATACAAGCACTAAAGAAAAACCAACCGCAGCACCAAAACCATATACCGCAGATTGTAAAAACGAATGATCTTCTTTGATATTTAATAAAGCCACACCTAATACCGCACAGTTAGTGGTGATCAGCGGTAAAAATATGCCTAATAAACGATATAGAGTAGGGCTGGTTTTACGCACAACCATTTCGGTAAATTGCACTACAACGGCAATCACTAAAATAAAGCTCATGGTGCGTAAAAAGGCGATATCCAGAGGGATTAAAATATATTGATTAACTAAATAGCTAGTTACAGAGGCAAGGGTAAGCACAAACGTGGTTGCCAAAGACATACCAATCGCCGTATCAAGCTTACCTGATACGCCCATAAACGGACATAAGCCTAAAAATTGTACTAATACAAAGTTATTAACCAGAACGGTTCCAATCAATAACAAGACATATTCTGTCATGTGTGCCTCACGCTATTAAAGTCCTGCTTATTATCCTTTTTTCTGCCCCGATAAACAACATTTGCGAGTCGTTATCAGTTAAATAAACGCAAGGACAAACATATTGATCACAAGGCTGTAAAATTAATGTGATTTTGATGTAAGGAATTAGTCAAATAGCAGAAACAAAAAAAGAGCAACGAATGCTCTTTTTTGTATTAATTGAAAACTAATTAAATGTCTTTAGGTTTTTCTATGTAATAACCTTGAACGCCATCTAAACACAACGTTTCTATAATGTGTTTCTCTTCTTGGCTCTCAACGCCTTCAGCAAATACGCTAACACCAATGCGGTGGGCTAAATCGACCATTAAGCGCATAAAGTACTGATTATTTTTATCATCTTCTAGGCCGCGAGTATAACTTGCATCCATTTTAATAAAATCAGGTTTTAAATCGCGGAAAAACTTAAATGAAGTTAAGCCAACACCAAAACGTTCAACAGTTACGCGTGCGCCAACACGGTGAACCATGTCGATAAAGCGCTTACTAGCTTTGATGTTTTGCTGTAAACCAAACTCGCTTACCTCAAATACTAGTTTAGATGCAATATGCGTATCTTTCAATAATCGGCGCTCTAGCCAAATTACAAACTGATCGTTGTGTGCACTTGAGGCTGTTACGTTTAAACCAAAAAACTTTTCAGATAAATTACGGCTTTTAACTTTTTCAAGAGAAGAGTCGATGATCAGGCGATCAATTTCTATTGCCATATCAAGTTTTTCGGCCATTGCTAAAAAAGAAGCGGTAGGCAGTACTTGATTGTCTTCTGTTTTAAATCGAACTTGTACTTCAGCGTAGGCTTTTATGCTTTTACCAAGCGGCATAATGTTTTGCATCACTAAATGCACACGCTTAGATTCTATAACTTCCTTAATAACCTTACGCCAGTTTTGATTACCAAACCCCGCACTTACGTTATTAACTAAATCGGTTTCGCGTTGTACGTGCCATGCATTAACTTGCTTTGACTGCGCCATGCTCATCGCGTTATCAACAACAGAAAGCAGTTCGCCTAACGGTTTACCTTTTTCGTAACCTACAATACCCGTATTAGCTACCGAGCTTAACTCTTGGTTTTGTTGGTACTGCGTGAAGCGCGATTGCAGGTTTTCACCAAAGCGCTCAGCTTCTTTTAAAGGAATGTGGGGGAGTACTACCGCAAAATCAGAGCTGTTTAATCTGAATACTTGGCTACCCGTGTAAGTGCCGCTTATGTGCTTAATAATATCGGCAACGCCTTTAACGTACTCGTCACCTTTTTGATAACCACGGCTTTGGTTTATAGCTTGTAGTTCGCTACAACGAACCATAGCTAAAGAGCCAAATGTACTTTGCTCAGTGTTTTCAATATTTTTTTCGTAGTACTCAACAAACATATTACGATTACCAAGCGAGGTAATTACATCTTTGTACGCTTCATGCTTGATAGTCATAGCAGCGCTTTGTATGTCTTCGTTCTTGTTTTTTAAAAAATGTGATAACCGATTAAAGCTAGGTACTAAATCTTTTCCCATTTTTTTCAATCGAGTGCCATCTAATGCTGTTTCTAAATCATTATCAACTTGGTTTTGATTGATATAAATATCGATAATGTCAGCAACTGTTGTACTTATATTTTTATTTAAATGATAAAAAATAGATTTCATTAGAATTATTGGAATAATAACTAAAATGGCAGAAATCAAAATAACAATAAAAAGGGAAGTTTGTAGCTGCGATGCTAAATGCTCAATGTTAAGTACAAATTCAACTTTTATATCTGCGGCATCGTTTACAGCAAACTGTGGGCGTACAGAGTTAAAGTTAGAGAGTACAAAATCAGCAAACATTGGTAATTGAGTAGGGGGGTTAATGCTAAATACTTCAGCACCTTGGTAATCTCTTAGGGTAAAGCTTGAAAACGTATTACCATCTGCAATTGATTGTTTTAAATTTTGAGCAGAAATATCGTCTAAAGAAAGGTCATTAATATACTTAGTAACAGTTGTTTGTGCATTTTTTTGTGCATCACTTACCGCAGTATCAAAGCTTATAGATATGAAGTAGCTTCCTGCTGCAACACACAATAACCAAGAGATAATTTGTATAAAAATAAGTTTTTTAAATCCAGCCATGTTTTCAGTCTTTTAATAATCAAAAGGGAAGGAATCAAGTCCTTGATTAATAAACTAAGTACAGCGCATTAAAGAATTAAACTAATGCTTTAGTTATATAAGGAAGAGTAGTGGAAATAGCTTGGAATGTCTATGAAATTCTTAGAATTGGCTCCCCCTCCCCGACTCGAACGGGGGACCTGCGGATTAACAGTCCGTCGCTCTAACCAACTGAGCTAAGGGGGAACTAAAGTACTGATATTATTATGATGATTTGGCTCCCCCTCCCCGACTCGAACGGGGGACCTGCGGATTAACAGTCCGTCGCTCTAACCAACTGAGCTAAGGGGGAACTACATCATAAACATAAACTTGGCTCCCCCTCCCCGACTCGAACGGGGGACCTGCGGATTAACAGTCCGTCGCTCTAACCAACTGAGCTAAGGGGGAATCGTTTATGGTTGAAAAACTTGGCTCCCCCTCCCCGACTCGAACGGGGGACCTGCGGATTAACAGTCCGTCGCTCTAACCAACTGAGCTAAGGGGGAAGCGTCTTGCCTTTCAACGGGGCGAAATATTAATGACCGAGCCGCAAAGTGTCAACATATAAAAGTCATAAATTGAAAAAAGAGGTTTATTCGTTGTTTTTGTGTTCGATCTGCGTGATTTATAGCTCTATTAAAGCTGTTTTTTTAAGAATTTAAGAATACTAATGCGAGTTTTATTATTGTTGAGTCTTTAAATTGGTTAAATTAAACACGCCATTAAAGCCACTTGTAATTAAAAAACAACTCAAAAACATAAAATTTCATTTTTTACTTTCGGGTATTCTTCGTATTTATTTACTTTTTTATTTTAATTTTCTAAAAATATACCGCATGAATAGTCATAAAAGTATTTTCCCTCTTAATAGTGATCCAATTTTGATCTATAAATTGAGCAATTATTATCTTCGCTCAAAAATAGAACAATCAATAACTTAACTTTGTATTAAACGTTTTTTATTTACTAACGTATAACTATGTTAAGAAGAAAAATCGGCAAGCTTGCGTTTTCAGTGTGAGTTTATAAAAATGCCACAATTAGCAAATCAACAATTGGTTGGACCTCAGCGAAAATTGCGAGTCTCTCAAGGCCTTTATAAATGCGGCTTTGAATGAGTTATCCACGGTTTCTGTGGATAACTCTGTTTATGAAACTTTAAGAACATCATCGGCACCAATGTTTTAGGGTGCTACAACGATTTCAAGCTTTTAAATCACTATTTTTTATTCATTGTAAAACAGTGGGTTATGTTTTGGTGGCTAATAGATGTAACTCCATGAATGAATTTTTTCGTAACGATAAACCAAGTAGTTGCTTTGTGTAAAAAAGCATCAGATAACACAGGGTGTTTGTAATAAAAGTTATAAAAATGTGTTTTAATTGTTTTTTGGCGTGTTTAGGCTCTATTTTAACAAAAAGATGTAAAAACCAAGTTTTACTATTTTTTAGAATATTTACTTCCGTAATTACATCAATTGTAGTGATAAATCCGTGGCTTGAACTGCCTTGATGCTTTAAAATGATTCGTTCAGTAAAAGAGGCCTATTTATTTCATGCGCGCAATTTCAAAATCTCAGACTCGCCCAGATTTACTAAACGATCCTATCTTGCCTACATTAAAGACGATGACCATACCGATGATATTCGGCATGATCACACTAATGATGTTCAATATTGTAGACACCTTTTTTATAAGTTTACTTGGCACCGAACCATTAGCTGCCGTGAGCTTTACATTTCCAGTTACTTTTACCGTTATCAGCTTAGCAATAGGGCTGGGGATCGGTACATCAGCAGTAATAGCGAAAGCGCTCGGCAGTAATAAAATTGATGAAGCACGTTTTGATGCCAGTATTTCTTTAATGGTTGGTGTGGTTTTGGTTATTGTGTTGTCATCTGTTGGATATTTACTGATTGACCCCATATTTACTTTACTAGGAGCGGGCGCGCAAGTATTGCCGTTAATACATGAATACATGAATGTATGGTTTATCGGTAGCGTATTTTTAATAACCCCAATGATTGGTAATTCGGTACTGCGTGCCAGCGGTGATACCAAAACGCCAAGTATAGTAATGGGCGGAGCCGGGCTGATAAACGCCGTACTTGACCCAATACTGATATTTGGCTTTGGGCCGGTACCCGCGTTAGGAATTCAAGGCGCTGCCATAGCAAGTGTTGTCGCATGGTCGGTCGCTGTGGTTATTATTTTATATATATTAGCGGTTAAAAAACGTTTGTTGAGTCTCAAAGCGGGCAAGCAAACTGTAACTGGCGCTATTCGTAAAATATTAAAAATTGGTTTACCTGCTGCAGGTGCAAACATGCTTACACCCGTTGCAATGGCTGTAATGACCGCCTTAGTAGCGCATCATGGGCCAGAAGCCGTGGCCGCATTTGGAGTAGGAAGCCGGATAGAATCTATTGCAAGTATATTAGTGCTTGCGCTATCGATGACATTACCGCCATTTGTGAGTCAAAACTTTGGGGCTGGCAAATTATGCCGTGTCAAAGAAGCGTATACCGGCACACTAAAATTTGTGATGGTATGGCAATTTGCCATTTACGTATTACTAATTGCATTTTCAGGTGTTATAAGCCAATTATTTGGTAAAGAACAAGCCGTAATAGATGTAATTAAGCTCTTTATTTATACCATCCCACTAAGCTATGGCTTACAAGGGGTGATCATATTATCAAACTCATCGTTTAATGCTTTACACAAACCAATGAACGCATTGGTACTAAGCGTTATTCGTTTATTCATATTTTATGTACCATTTGCTTATATCGGCAACGAAATAGCCGGATTATTAGGGTTATTTATAGGCGCTGCCATAGGTAATTTATTTACAGCAATAGTGGCATATAAATGGTTTATGAAAAAACTAGAAGCGCTGAGCGGCGAATCGTTACAGGAGTGCAATAATTGAGCGACCATTTTCAGTTAAAATCACATTTCAAACCAGCAGGCGATCAGCCTACCGCCATTAAACAGCTATGCGAAGGGTTAGAAGCGGGGCTTGCACACCAAACGTTATTAGGTGCCACCGGTACAGGTAAAACCTTTACCATGGCCAATATTATTAGCGATTTAAACCGTCCAACAATAATAATGGCGCACAATAAAACATTGGCTGCGCAGCTATACGGCGAGATGAAAGAGTTTTTTCCTAAAAACGCGGTTGAATACTTTGTATCGTATTACGATTACTACCAGCCAGAAGCCTATGTTGTATCTAGCGACACATTTATTGAAAAAGATGCTTCGATAAATGAGCACATAGAGCAAATGCGTTTAAGTGCGACCAAAGCATTGCTTGAGCGTCGCGACACCATTATTGTGGCATCGGTATCGGCTATTTATGGTTTGGGTGACCCTAAATCGTACATGAAAATGATGCTGCTTTTAAAAGTGGGCGAAAAAGTAGATCAACGCGACATGCTACGCCGCCTTGCTGAAATACAATATACCCGCAATGATATAGATTTTAGCCGAGGTACATACCGCGTACGTGGCGAAGTAGTTGATATATTCCCAGCAGAATCAGACACTTTTGCTGTACGTGTAGAAATGTTTGATGATGAAATAGAGCGCTTAAGTATTTTTGACCCGCTTACCGGTGCAATTGAAAAGCACATAGTGCGCGCTACTATTTATCCTAAAACGCACTATGTTACCCCGCGTGAAAAAATACTTGGCGCTATCGAAAAAATAAAAGAAGAACTAAAAGAGCGACGCGCCCAGTTACTCAGTGCAAACAAATTAGTAGAAGAGCAACGTGTAGCTCAGCGAACGCAATACGATATA
Source organism: Pseudoalteromonas sp. SG45-2 (assembly GCF_014164115.1). Lineage (NCBI taxonomy): Bacteria > Pseudomonadati > Pseudomonadota > Gammaproteobacteria > Alteromonadales > Pseudoalteromonadaceae > Pseudoalteromonas > Pseudoalteromonas sp. SG45-2. The sequence goes on along the minus strand of NZ_JACJEO010000029.1, from coordinate 41,665 downwards.
GAAATGATGACCGAGCTTGGTTATTGCTCGGGTATAGAAAACTACAGCCGTTATTTATCGGGTCGTACACCAGGCGATCCGCCGCCAACATTGCTTGATTACCTACCTGATGACGCACTAATGATTATTGATGAATCGCATGTAACCGTATCGCAAATTGGTGCAATGTATAAAGGCGACAGAAGCCGTAAAGAAAACCTTGTTGAGTATGGTTTTAGAATGCCCTCAGCAATGGATAATAGGCCACTGCGTTTTGAAGAATTTGAAGCCATAGCACCACAAACTATTTATGTATCGGCAACGCCTGGCGACTTTGAGTTAGAGCGCTGCGCGGGCGAAATAGCAGAGCAAGTAATTCGCCCAACAGGGCTGCTCGACCCACTTATAGAAGTACGTCCTGTGGGCGATCAGGTTGATGATTTACTCTCAGAAATATACAAAAGTGTGGAGAAGGGCGAACGCGTACTGGTAACTACACTTACTAAACGTATGTCTGAGGATTTAACAGACTACCTAAGCGAGCATAATGTAAAAGTACGTTACTTACATTCAGACATTGATACCGTTGAGCGCGTAGAAATAATTCGTGACTTACGAGCAGGCGTGTTTGATGTGTTAGTGGGTATTAACTTACTGCGAGAAGGCCTTGATATGCCAGAAGTGGCACTTGTTGCCATACTTGATGCTGACAAAGAGGGTTTTTTACGCTCGGCTCGCTCGCTGATACAAACCATTGGCCGTGCTGCGCGTCACTTAGATGGCCGCGCTATTTTATATGGTGACAGAATTACAAAATCAATGGCAAAAGCCATGGACGAAACAGCACGCAGGCGCGAAATTCAGCATGCATACAACGTTGAGCACGGTATAGAGCCTCATGCTCTGGCTAAAAAAATACTTGATGTAATGGATGTAGGCGAGGAAGCGGCTCCTAAAGACAACCTTAAACTTATACGTAAAGAGTCTAAAAAGGTTCTTAGTGCGAAAGAAATTGCCGTGCAAATTAAGCAGCTTGAAACCAAAATGCATGCATACGCAAGCGACCTAGAATTTGAAAAAGCGGGCTCTGTTCGCGATGAAATACATGAACTACAACAACAGTTGATTAATTAAAAATGACAGCAAACTTTACACCTCTTATTACTGCGCTTGAAGACGCACCAATTTTAAAAAATGAACTGTGTCGTGTTTTTCATGGCCGAGGCCACAGTGTCGAAGCATTAAGCCATGTTAATTTAGACTTTTACCCGCCCAGTTTATTTTTGGTTTCGTACGATGAAATTGACGAGCAAACACTAAGCGAGCTCACCAATGTTGTGTGGCAGTGGGCACAAGAAAACCAGCCAGAGCTTATTACGTCACTTGTGTACCAGCAACGTGCTGGCGTACAAAGCCAAAACACCGTGGTTTATGGGCAATTACCTAACCCACATGTTGTAACCGAAAATGGCATTCGCTTTTTGGTTGATTTACAGAGCCGCCAAAATACCGGAATATTTCCCGATATGCGCAGCGGCCGTGAATTTGTAATGGCTAACAGCAAGCATGGCAAAGTGCTTAATTTGTTTTCATATACGTGTGGGTTTTCGCTTGCCGCCATGCAAGGCGGGGCAGATCATGTGATGAACATGGATATGAGCAAAGGCGTGCTTAAAGTCGGCAAGCAAAACCATCAGCTAAATGGTTTTGAGCGCGGCGTAAGTTTTTTACCTCACGATATTTTAAAATCGTTTGGAAAACTAAAAAAAGCAGCCCCGTTTGATTTAATAATAGTTGATCCGCCAAGCTTTCAAAAAGGCAGCTTTATATTAACTAAAGACTATCAAAAAGTGCTGCGCAGGTTACCAGAGCTACTTTGCGATACTACACAATTACTATTGTGTGCGAATAGCCCAGAGCTTAGCGAAGATGCGTTTAAAGCATTAATAAACGAGCACACCCAAGGTGCAGTTGAATTTGTTGAGCGCCTAGCCCCCACCGAGCGTTTTATTGAAGTAGACAGCGACAAAAGTTTAAAAGCGCTTGTCTATAAAACGTCACAAACACCTGCTTAAATGAAGCTCAGTAAACGCCTAACTGCCATTGATACATTAATTTCGCAGCATCACGATATTATTTGGGATTGTTGCTGCGACCATGGTTATTTAGGCATGGCGCTATTAAAACGCGCAGCTGCAAACCACGTTATTTTTGTAGATATAGTCGCCACTTTAATGGACGATTTAGAAGCGCAATTATCATCTATTAATAAATTACAAAAAACCTGTGATAAAAATCCGCAGTGGCAGGTCTTATGTCAGGATGTAGGCAAAATTGAAATTGCTCAAAGTAAAAGCCAAGTAGTTGTAATAGCAGGTGTTGGCGGTGAGCTGTTATTAAGTTTAGTACAACAAATTATTGCTAATAACGCAGTGGATCATTTAAATAATGTTCGGTTTATTTTATGCCCCGTGCATCACACTTATAAGTTGCGAGTGGGTTTAAAACAACTTGGTTTAGGGCTTATAAGTGAGCAAATAGTTTACGACAACAAACGCTTTTATGAAGTGATTGAAGTGAGCTTTAATACCAATAATGAGATTAGCCGTACCGGCAACAAAATGTGGGACTTTGCTAGTACAGAGCACACTATGTACCAACGGCAACTCATAAATCATTATAATAAAATGCTCAATAAAGATAAGCCATACTATCAAAAAGTTATAACAGACTATCAAGAACTCACCGATAGTTAAAAAAGCCCAAAAGTAGGGCGTACATGTGATCTAATTACGACATTGACGACGTAATGTGTTCATAGTTTATATCGCACAACGCGAGTTTATTTGGTTTATTTATGTCAGATAACAAGAGTCACATTAATCATTTGCTTAGCAATGAGCAAAAATGGCAACACAGTTACGAGCAACCTATTTCTTATGCACCCCTTGTGCAATTGGCTAATAGTAATTGGGTGGTGCCACAGCATTTTTTACGTTACAAGCACACGCTTGAAAGCGTTAACGAAGTACTTGAGAGTATTGAATTTTCGGCTCACTTTAGAGTGCTTGCTGCACAAAAAGGTGAAGAAATTTACCTGCAAGTAGCAGTGCTGAGCCCTGATAACTACCAAAAAAGCGCATCTACTAATGAAGCCAAAGCTAAAAAACTATTATTTGGCAGACGCTGGATTGTAGAGGAAAACCTACCTACTTCAGAACTTATCCAAACTGCATTTTTAGCGTTAAAAGTAGCGCGAGAACATGAAGTAAGAGAGCTTTTTCAGTTAATGCAAAGCGGCGCAACAAGCACGCCATTTAACAATCACCATGACTTACCTGTAATGGCGCAAAACCCTGAACTTGTTAAAAGCGAAACGGTTACAAGTAACTTTGATGAAGTGCTTAAACGTATTGTATTTGCAGGAAAAAGTATTGAGCTTAAAAGTCAGCAGCAAGTAGCCGAGCAACATTTATATACTGTTGAGCTGTTGTGTGAGGATTGCCAGCTTAGCGAGTTTAATAAAAAAACAATTTCGTTTTTAACAGCAGACTCATCCGCTAATAGTTTTTTACACGGCTTAATTGCGGCATTGGTGGCCACAAGTAATGACTACGTAAACGAGCAGTTCAAATACAAAGGTTTTGCCCGTTTTAGTAAGCACGTTGCAGTTGAACAAATAGGTAACCTAAGTATCGCTATGCGCTCGCCAAGTACCGTAGGGCTTTGCTCTATGGGTAAGCAACATGCTAATCAGTTAAACTTTGAGATAGACAGTGGGCGAGCACCACAGGGCTGCGGGCAAGCTATTGGTGGGTTTTTAGCTGCTCACGGCATTGAGCAGCCAGAAAATGCGCATTTATATCCAAATTACTTATAACAACTTAAAGTTTGTTAATTTCATCTTTAACGTTAAAGCTTGAATCAGTAACAATAGCCTCAAGTGTTTGTACACGCTCTTTTAATGCAAGCACTTGTGCGTTTGTTTCAGCTAGTTGTTTATGGGCATCGCTGTTGTTGTTTTGCATTTTATGCTTAAACTCAAGGTGCTTTTTATACATATCGTAAACTACTCCTGAGCCAACCGAAATTAGCACAATAAGTACAATCATCGTAGTTCCAGACATAACCTCATTCCTTATCATTTTATTATTCGTTTATGGTTAAAGTATAACCTTTAAGCGCTTTTGATAAAGCTGACAATTGTAACTTAATTTGTATACTTTATTTAATTCAGCTTTAAGCGTGTTCATCATTTATACACTTTAGATATTGTTTAATAGTCGTCTAATCTCCATATAATAAACATATTTTAAATAATACAGTGAGTTGCTATGTTAAATAATAAAATTCCACCGGTTATAGTGGTACTGTTTTTTGCAGGCATAATGGCGCTTATTGCGCATTACAGTGTTATTGATTTTACCGCCTTTATTACCTACTTAGCAGCAAGTTTGGTCATTATTGGGTGTGTTTTTTGTATTGCAGGGGTAGCGAGCTTTAAAATAGCAAACACCACAGTAAACCCAAATAAACCTGAGCAAGCGTCAAAACTTATTACGAGCGGCATTTATAAAATTTCGCGTAACCCAATGTATGTGGGTTTTGCATTTATTTTAGCAGGGTGGGGTGTTTGGTTAAGTTCCTTGTGGGCGCTTTTATGTATTATCGGGTTTATTGCGTATTTAACGTTTTTTCAAATAATACCCGAGGAGCGTGCGCTCACTAAATTATTTGGTGAAGAGTTTACCGCCTATAAAGCGCGCGTAAAACGCTGGCTGTAATCAATACCATTGACTTAAAACCTGACAAACAAAAAAGGCTATCGATGATAGCCTTTTTTTGTTTGCAGCAATTGTATTACTAATTAATTGCGGCTTATTCGTATTCTAACGGGTCTGTAATGTTATTTAGTGCAAATGCTTCAAGGCGTTCTTGGCACGCGCCACATTTACCACAGGCCTTTTCACGGCCGTTATAACAGGTCCACGTTTGGCTGTAATCTAAACCCATTTCAATACCGTCGGTTAAAATACCAATTTTAGTATTATTTAAATACGGGCTAAAAATTTCTACCGCGTCGTAGTTAGCAATACGACACACATCATCCATTTTTTGCACAAATTCAGGACGGCAGTCAGGGTAAATAGCATGATCCCCAGAATGAGCGCCGTAATAAACTTGGCTAGCTTTAAGTGATACCGCGTAACCAACAGCAAGCGAGAGCAAAATCATATTACGATTAGGTACAATCGTACTTTTCATGCTTTCTTCTTCGTAATGGCCTTCAGGTACGTCAATATCATCAGTAAGTGATGAGCCACCAATAAGTTGGTTAATCGCCGAAATATCAACAATTTTATGTGGAACGTTTAATTTTTCACACACACTTGCCGCTACTTTAAGCTCTTTTACATGACGCTGACCATAGTCAAATGAAAGGGCATATACATCATGGCCTTGTTGCAGGGCTTTATTTAATACGGTAAATGAGTCCATACCGCCGGAATAAATAACAACTACTTTTTGCGTCATATCTGTTTTGCTCTTAGTTTTAATAGAGGTTTATATCAGGGCGCGATATACTACACGGCCGCAGCTTAAATAACAATTTTTGCACAGCGCTTTTTGGTTTTTTAATAGTAGCAATTTGGCTGCTAGGTAGTAAGTGAGATCTCTTTTGTACAAAATTAATGAAGTGTTTGAAACCATTCAAGGTGAAGCTAGCTTTACTGGCACACCCTCAATATTTTTACGTCTGCAAGGTTGCCCTGTAGGCTGCTCTTGGTGCGACACCAAGCAAACGTGGGATGTTGATAATGTATATAAAGTATCGCTGGATGAAACCGTAGAAAAAAAAGCCGACTCAGATCATTGGGCTAACGCCAGTGCAGAGCAAATTTTAGCTTTGTTTCAATCACGTGGTTACACCGCAAAGCATGTTGTAATTACTGGCGGCGAGCCATGCATGTTTGATTTAAATCCAGTATGTAACTTATTACATGAACACGGTTTTAGCACACAAATAGAAACCAGCGGCACGTTTGAAATACTCGCCCCAGAGCAAACATGGGTAACGGTATCGCCAAAAATCAATATGCGCGGCGGTTATGAAGTACTCACCAGCGCTATGAAGCGTGCCAATGAAATTAAACACCCCGTTGCCATGCAAAAGCATGTAGAAGAGTTAGAAGAATTATTTGCTAAAACAGGCGTTAACCCTAAGCTTGTTTATTTGCAGCCAATTAGCCAAAAAGTATCAGCAACAAAATTAGCAATCGACACCTGTATTGCCAAAAACTGGCGCCTATCAATACAAGTACATAAGTATTTAGGAATTAGTTAAAGCCAGCTTAAAGTTATATTACGTATGTTGGGTAGAGCGAAGCTAAACCCAACAAATCTCCACTTCCGCACCATTTTCTAATAACGTTTTATAATATTTAAATACGTAGGTCGGATAAGCGAAGTACCATCCGACAACCCTAAAACTCATATCTTCTTCGCTAATAGCCATAACTAGTTTACTATGCGCGACTTAAAAATATTCTACTACTTACCACTAGGCTTATATGTCCGCAAACGCGCTTTACACCGACCTTTCTGATTACTACGACTTAATGTGTGCAGATATTAATTATCAAGCCCAAAGCAATTCTATTCACAGGCTGCACCAAATTTTTGGTAATGGCGCAAACACCCATCTCGATTTAGCATGTGGCACCGGCCCGCATGTACGCCACTTTATTGATAACGGTTATAAAAGTAGTGGGCTTGATTTAAACCAGCCAATGCTAGATAAAGCAAAAACTCGCTGCCCAGAAGCGCAATTTTCGTTGCAAAACATGAGTGAATTTAAGGTAACCGAGCACTTGGATTTAATTACCTGCTTTTTGTATTCAATCCATTACTGCGACGGCATTAATAAGTTAAAAGAATGCCTTGCCAGCGTACACAGCGCATTAAACGTAGGTGGAATATTTTGTTTTAACACGGTTGATAAAAACAAAATCGACAGCGATTCATTTGTAGAGCACACAGCAACAAGCGAAAATAGCTTCTTCACATTTCGTTCTGGCTGGCACTATAGTGGCAGCGGCAGTAAACAGTTATTAAAACTCAGCATAGAAAAAACCACCGCAGACAAAACACTCGTATGGCACGACGAGCACCCAATGGTCGCTTTTAGTTACACCGAGCTTAAAGAAGCCTTAAAACCGTACTTCGAAATTCACATATTTGAACATGACTACGACAAAATAACCCCATGGGCACAGCGCTCAGGCAACGCCATTTTTGTCTGCGTAAAAATTTAAGTTAAACACGTACGTTGGGTAGAGCGTAGCGAAACCCAACGAGCTCCATACCCACGGCCAATACCCACACCCAATAACCCCGCATTATATATTTGAAAACGTAGGTCGGATAAGCGAAGCGCCATCCGACACAGTAGCTTGTTTAAGTTTCGGCGAATATAAACAGCTAATTAATTATGATGTATGAAGTCAAGATTTGACCCCTATGGCTGTTATTGACTGCCTATTTATCCCTCCCTCGATCATGCTTTCACTTAACAAAAATTCTTAATAACTAGCATAAAAAAAGCGTTGCCCTTGAACAACGCTTTTCTGTATTTATCTAATAGCTGGTAGCTAACTTACTGTGCCGCTACTTATTCTGCAGCTAAATAGTCCAAAACTACTTGATGGTGATCTTTGGTTTTAAACTTATCAAATAGGTGTTTAATTTTACCGTCTTGGCCTACTAAAAACGTTAGGCGATGAATACCATCGTACTCTTTTCCCATAAATTTTTTGTAGCCCCATACACCAAATGCTTCAGCAATGGCGTGGTCTTCATCGGCTAATAGGTCAAAATTAAGCTCTTTTTTAGTTTCAAAGTTTTTAAGGCGCTTAATTGGATCTGGGCTAATACCTACAACGCGGGTGTTAAATTTAGCAAGCTGTGCTTGCTCATCGCGGAGGTTTTCGGCTTGTACAGTACAACCCGGCGTTGACGCTTTAGGGTAAAAGTACACAAGCACTTTTTGCTCTTTTAACAGCTCGCTTAATGTTACTGTTTCGTCGTTTTGGTTTTGTAGGCTAAAAGCGGGTGCAGTATCGCCAGCTTGTAATGGACTAATTGTGTTCATGTTTAGCATCCTTAACGAATTCGTTTAAAAATATAATCTACGTTTAGTGTGTGAGAAAGGCTCTCAAAACTAATTTTAAATTGATCTATATCTACATCAACAGGTATGTTGAATTCAAGTTCACAACGCATTTTTATGTTGTCTTCTTGGGAATAAGTGTCTGACTTAAGTGAGCAAATACTAATATTATTGTCGGCAAAAAAGCGCGTTACTTTGCTCAATGTGCCAGGGGTGTCTATGCCTGTGTATTCTAGTGTGTAACCTGCACAAAACTCGCTAGGAGTATGACTTGCTGTACGCTTCATCATGGTTAGCAGGCCAAGTTCCATGGCTTTAGTGGGCAGTACGTGCTCTATGCGGCTTATTGCCGACATGTCGCCGCTAAGTAGCATTATGAAGGTAAATTCGCAGCCTAAAATAGCAATACGGCTGTCAATAATGTTGCAGTGGCAATCGCTAACCAGTTGAGTTAGTTCACTTACTATACCGGGTCTGTCTTCGCCAATCGCTGTTAAAACAATTTGATGATTTGAAAATGCAGTCATGAGTTCAAATACCTTGTTACTTGGATTATATCAACCGAGTTGGCAACACCAAAAATACACACGAGAAGTTGCACGGCGGCGAAGTTTAACACAAAAAGGGCTCTAAACTACAGCACACGCTAATTAAGCGCTTTTAAAGTGCGGTGTTTCTTGTTTTTACTGGCACGGGAAAGTACCATAGCTAAAATTTGCTTATTTGCGCTTAGTTGCTTACTAAGTTGAAGTGCTGAACTTTATTGCATTTAGGCAGCCAAATAATAAATGTAAAGTTAATATTGATTTTACACTGAACCAAATCGGTATTACCCACTCATATATTTGTTAAAACAATTAAAGGGTATGCTAAGGAGAAATATCTGTGCAGTATTGGATCCCAAAAGCACTTGCAGTAAGTGTATTGGTAAGTTTATCAGGGTGTAGTGTATTTATTAATAAGGCACATGACGAGCGTAATTATCGTACGCATGAGCCTGTAAAAGCACCAGCGTCGTTATCTCAACCAGCTCAAGACCCAGTTTATAAAATGGATGTAGGTCAATACGACAATAATCCTGAAGCTACAAATTACCGCCCACCGGCACAAGTATTAACAATTGCGAAAGGCAGTTGGGTAGAAGAGACAGATAAACAGGCGCGTATTTATTTTGATAAAAATGATGGCATTGCTGATTTAGATGAGTTTCTTTGGGATACGATTAAATCTGTCCTAGCTGATAATAATGCAGGAACTACTAAAGAAGATAAGCTACTTGGTATTATTGAAACTGATTGGTACTCAATCATTAAAACCGAAGAAGGTTTTTGGTGGTGGGGCGATGAAGTTAACGATGATTTAGAGAAGTTTAGATTCACTATTGAAGAAAAGTCACATCAACGCACTGCGTCTTTACGTGTAGAGCTGATTGATTTTAAAGGTGATAAAACGCTAACAGACTTACTCAAGCAGCAGCTAGAAGTACGTGCGCTTAACCAAGTAGTGAGCGAGTTTGATTACCGTTACCGTCAACTTGAAGTTGATATGCGTAAACGCCAAGGTATTATTTCTCTTGAAATGGGCTTTGATAATAAAGGTAATGCAGCACTTGTAACTGAGCAATCTTACGACGCTGTGTTTGACCGTTTCTCTGGGTTTTTAGAGCGCTTGTCGTTCTCTATTGTTGAAATTAACCCAGATACGGGCTTAATTACTGCAGATTATACTAAACCAGAAACAAGCGTTTGGGATTCAATTTGGGGTGATGACGTAGCTCAACTACCTATTGATGAAGGCCAATACCAAATTTTAGTAAGTAAAACTAAAGAAGGCGGTACTAGCTTAACGTGGATGGATGATAAAGGCGAAACGCTTGAGCCAGGTACTATGAATGGTTTACAACAAGCATTAGAAGCAGCACTCATTCAGCGCGGCATTAAAATTTAAATAATAATAAGTTTTACCACAAAAAGAGCGCTATGCTCTTTTTGTGGTTTTTATAGGTTAAACAATATGTCTCAGCTACCTGAACGTTCACACTATACGTGGCGCACTTGGTTTACTTTTTTGGTTCCTTCGTTAATTGGTGTGTTTTTATTTATGACACCCATTAGTACTTCGCAAGGGATGACCATTCCTATTGCCGTTATGGCAAAAGCGGTTCAAGCAATGATGCTTGGCTCTGCTCAAGCAATTATTACCCTCATTATTTGTATTACAGGGGTTATTTCTGTAATTACTAAAGTGTTTAAACCCGCCGCTATATGTAACTCACCTTTGTTAAAGCATTTATTTGATGTGAGCTGGACATGGCTGGTGGTACGCTTATTTGGTATGGCGTTTGGTTTGATGACGTACTTAAGCCTAGGCAGCGAGATGATTACCTCGGCCAATACTGGCGCGCTGGTATTAAATGACTTATTGCCTGTGTTGTTTTCGGTATTTATTTTAGCGGGCTTATTACTGCCGCTATTAATTAACTTTGGTCTATTAGAGCTTGCTGGTACGTTAATGACCAAAGTAATGCGCCCTGTATTTGGTGTACCAGGTAGAAGCGCGGTTGACTGTACTGCATCGTGGTTAGGTGATGGCAGTGTGGGTATTTTGATGACTGCAAGGCAGTACGATCAAAAGCACTATACACAACGCGAAGCGGCTATTATTGGTACTACGTTTTCAGCGGTTTCAATTACATTTAGTTTAGTGGTGCTTGGGCAAGTTAAACTTGAATACCTATTTGCACCGTTTTACGCAACGGTATGTTTAGCCGGTATTGTTGCCGCTATTATTGTGCCGCGATTACCGCCACTGCGCTTTAAAAAAGACTTACTCATTGATGGCACTGAGCCAGATAGAGACGCTGAAACAATTCCGGGTCATAAAACCTTATTTGGCCATTCGTTAGATGTTGCACTAGCTAAAGCAGATAATTCAACGGGTGTTAAAGGCACTATAGAAGAGGGCGTACATAATGCGCTTGATATGGTGTTTGGTGTGTTACCTGTAGTTATGGCGGTAGGCACATTTGCACTGATCATTGCTGAGCATACGCCTATATTTCAGTATTTAGGTATGCCGTTTGTGCCATTTTTAGAGCTATTGCAAGTACCCGAAGCAGCCGCAGCGTCGCAAACTATCATGGTTGGCTTTGCTGATATGTTTATTCCGTCAATATTAGCAGCAGGGACTATCGAAAGTGATGTAACGCGCTTTATTATTGCCGCAATGAGTGTAACTCAGCTTATTTATATGTCTGAGGTAGGTGCACTTTTACTCGGCAGTAAAATACCGGTAAATATTTTAGAGCTATTTATTATATTTATTTTGCGAACGCTAATTACTTTACCTGTTATTGCGCTAATGGCGCATTGGCTAGTAGGCTAAATTAGCAAAAATATGATTTAGCGAATTGGTATTATTGAAAAAGCCCTGATTGATCAGGGCTTTTTTGTGTCTGTTGTATTTTTTATATTGGCGTTGGGCTTTATAAACTCCTGTTTTGCAGAGAGTCTAATCAGCGCAATATTACCAATGATAATGGCAAAAACAACAGCGACAATAATTACAATATGCCAAGTTTGCATCGCAGTATCACTTAATATTTAGTACGTTTAAGTGTGACCGCTTTGCGCTATAACAGCAATTAATTTACTCAAAAATACAACCAATAACCTTAAAAACGTCTCGCTACCGAAAGCGTTAAAAAGTTAAGGCCAGGGTTTGGCTCTTTAAAGCCTGCGTTTGAATAGTGAATAACGCGAAGGGCAACATTGGTGTGGCCAAAATCGGCTACAAGGCCTATGCGGTCTTCAAACTGGTAGTGAGTACTTATGTTTTTACCGGCAAACTGCGTTTCATCAATCAGTGATACACCAATGCCTGCTTCTACATAAAATGGGGTGTTGTTAAAACTAAAAGCAGGAAATTGCAGTACAGGTGACATAGCAAGTACTAGGTTTGATTGTGTTTCATCGCCGTGGCGGTATTCCCACATGTTTACGCTGGTTTCAAAGTAAAAGCGTGCATCACCAATAAGGTTTTGCATACCAGGTGCATGATACTGATACGCAAGCTTAACGCCGTTTACGTTACCTTCGCCTTTGAGAAAGTCAACGGCATAACCGTGGTCCGATTGAGCAAAAGCAAGCTTGCCAAAAAGTGAAACTACTAATACAAAAGAGATAATAAGTGTTTTAAGTGACGTTTTCATAGGTGCCAAATGTTCGTTTGATTTAAGTTGATAACTAAATGATAAGGGCGGCCTGTTAACAATTACAATGAGGACAAAATGCCGGTTGTATATGAGCTGTTAATGGAGTTTTCTAACTGCTTGAATTTATTTTATTTATTTGATTGGTGCTAATTGGGCATTAATAAGTTGCTTATTTGTGCCTTTTTTATTGCGTATAGTTCGCGTAAATTACAGCCATCTTAATCACACAGACATATACAATTATGAAACTCTTTAAACTATTCGTTTTAGCCACTGCTTTTTTTAGCAGTTCGTTATTTGCACAAGCTCAGCAATCACCAGATCAGTTACTTGAATCGGTAGCCGACAAGCTTTTTGCAGATATTGGTCAAGTAAACTCAAAAGGTACAGCCAGCAAAGACGCGATGGCTGCCATTGTTGAAAAACGTTTAATGCCACATATTGACGTTAAGTTTGTGTCGTTTAAATTATTAGGTAAACACATTAAAGGTATTGAGCGCGAGCAAGCTGTTCAATTTATAGATGCAGTAGAGCATTACTTAACAGGCACTTACGCCGGTGCACTAATGAAGTACACGGGTCAAAAAGTAGTATTTGAGCGTAATAACGCAAAAAGTGACTCTGAATACGCAACAGTTAATACGCAAATTATTGAGCCAAATGCGCCTACTATCGACTTAAGCTTTAAGCTTCGTTTAGGTAAAAACAATGAGTGGAAAGTATACGATATTGTTGCTGAAGGCATTTCACTATTAAGTGCTAAACAAAAAGAGATTATTCAACGCATTTCTGATGTGGGTTTAGAGCAAGTTATTAGCGAGTTAAAAAGTAAATAGACTATTTGTCTGGCTCTGATTAAGCCCAACTCCAACCTCAAAAACGGCCAATTACTTATGTACTTGGCCGTTTTTATATTTTTGCTAAGGACAATACCAATCCACAGTAATACTTAATCATTTAGAGCAACTAAATAACGAAATTTTTGCCTTGCTATCACACGGTTTTCTACCTCAAAATAAATCACTTAATTAAGCGAATTGGTATAATCCTAAAGGATTGTTGTTATTGCGTAATTTTGCGCTAGCAGCAAAACAAAGGTGTGCTAGAATATCGGCACTTTGATTAAGCGTGGTGTCAGCTTAAAACTGATATAACTTACCACCCCCAAGCCACACTGGAGTTGTGTTGTTTTAATGGAAAATGTACTGATTTGGCCAAAGGAATACCCATTACTTATTAAAGGACTGGTAGAACAAAACGGTGCCTTTATTTTAGATGCTTTGGAAGCTTGGCCTGCTTGTCGTTCTACAAATGAAGACGATGGTGTATGCACCACCGTGCTGCCACCTATTTATTATTTGGCATGGCTAACCCCGCTGGAGCCATTTGAAGAATGTTACTTTCAACATATCTCTGAATATGACGAAGACGCACAAGCGTATATTAGTGCGGTTAAAAGCCATTACTACGATAATGAATACACCCCTGAAAGCTTAGTGCTTATGCTGTGCCAGCGCCTTGAAAAATACGCAAGCGTGGCTGCACAAAATACCATAGATACGCCACTGTCTTTAGTTGATTTATTTTTTAGTAAACGCTACTTCACCTTAATTGAGCATGCGTTAAATAATAAAAGTAAACTCTCGGCAAAGGACACATTAGCGCTTTGGAAGGAAGTTGATTTTAGAGAGCGCCTAAGTGCGTTTATTCCAGAATCTATTGCTGATTTAGATACTCTTTCTGAACTTGCCAGCGAAAAAGTAGCTGCGGGTAAAGACTATTTTACGCTGCTTACGCAGGTTTCTCCTGATGTTGACTCTGTTGTACTGCTAGAAAAAGCTTTGCTTACTCATTTACGTAAAAAAACAGCCAAGCAAACAATGGCTATGCGTTTTATTGAGCAAGGCGCTACAGGTGTACTTGCTGATGAAAACAATAAAACAGCCTTTATGTGGGCGGCCGAAAAAGGCTTTGTAAATGTGGTTGAAACGCTACTTGCAAAGCAAGACAAAAAAGCGACAGATAACTTTGGTAATACTGCACTTCATTATGCTGTGTTTGCTAAAAATGAGTCGTTAATGGTGCTGCTTATTAAAGCCGGATACGATTTTAGGGCACGTAATAAAGAAGGTTTAAGCTGTTATCGTTTGGCGGTGAGTATTAAAGCTAATAACTTAGTTAAATGTTTAGAGCGTGACTTTGGTATTAAAGAACTTTCGCCAGAAGGGCAGTTCGATCGCATTAAAAAAGTGCATGTGCTACATGCTATTGTGACTATATTGCTGCCTTTACAGTTGTTTTTCTTTTTTGATGAAACCCTCTCAATTAAAAGTGAGCTGACGCTGGGTTTAACTATGACTGCAGTGATTTGTTTTTTCTTTGCGACCACATTAAAGCGTTGTGCGCTATATCCACATATTAAACACCCTTGGGGTTTATTTGTGCTTAGAGGCTTTTCGTTTATTAGCTTAATTGCTCAAATAGGGTTGGCGAGTATTGTGGTGCTAGCTGCCTTGAGCGATTTAGTTTAGCTAGTTTTAAACAATTAATAAAAAACGCGCTTAAAGTAATTTAAGCGCGTTTTTTTGTATATAGCGTTTATGGTTAAGCCTTATTTACCGTGCTCATTTGCTGCTTTTTCTTCAGCTAATTCTTCTTTAAGCTTACGGATTTTTAAACCTTGTTCTTGTCCGCGGTGTCTTGCGTAGTAAGTACAGCCAATAAACATTGAAGAGGCAAACACAAGCTCTAACAACACCCAAATTAATTCATCTGGTGCTGCCCACAGCATGGTAAGCCCGTGGATAAAATAAAGCATTACAATAAAGTTAGCCCACGCATAGGTGTATGTGTTGTCTTGAATTATGCCTCTTAGCGGCAGCAGTAAAGGAATGATAGGAAAAAACAATGACACCCAACTAGTATTACCGTCTAGAGGGGGTACAAAATACATCCACAAAGGAATCAGAATAAGTAAACCAACATAGCCAAATAGTGCTGCACGTTGAAATTTTACCGTAATCGGCTTTTTAGCTGGATTGTCAGCTGTAGTCATTTAAGTTTTCTCGCAATGTGAGTAAGGCGTTTACCAACGCTTTGGCATATTTTAATTTCGTCTTTGCTTAGCTGTGCACTATTAGCGCTGCCAGCGACGTGTGTTGCACCGTATGGTGTTCCACCAGTTTGTGTTGCAAGTAGTTCGGGCACATCGTATGGCACACCCATAAGCATCATACCGTGGTGTAATAGTGGCAAAGATAAGTTAAGTAAGGTTGCTTCATTTCCACCATGCATACTACTTGATGACGAAAATACACACGCTGGCTTATCGATTAATTGGCCTTTTAGCCACAAGTCGCTGGTGGTTTCCCAAAAGCTTTTTGCTTGAGAGGCCATCATGCCAAATCGAGTTGGTGTACCAAATGCTAAACCATCGCAATTTATTAAATCATCTTTGGTGATCACAATATCGTGCGCATTTTTAGCCACAAAGGTGCGAAGTAGTGCACTAGCACCTTGTTGCTCTATCGACTCTGCTATCTCGTGAGCCATTGCTTCAACTGAGCCATGGCTTGAGTGATAAAGCACCACTATGGTTGCACTCATTATAAAACGCTTAGTACGTTTTCTGGTGGACGACCAATCGCTGCTTTATTGTTATTAACTACGATAGGGCGTTCAATCAATTTTGGGTATTTAACCATAGCGTTAATAAGTGCATCCTCATTTGTTTCATCTTTCAAATTAAGCGCTTTGTAGTCATCTTCTTTGGTGCGCATCATTTCACGTACGGATGAAAAACCAAGTTGGATTACAAGCGTTGAAATTTGCTCGTGAGTAAGAGGGGTTTTTAAATACTCTACAACACTTGGCTCTATCGCTTTACTTTGCAATAGCGCTAGCGTTTCGCGTGATTTAGAACAACGTGGGTTGTGGTAAATAGTAACAGACATAAAATGATTCCAAAGTGTGAATTGCGTCTATTTTAGGGTAAGCGCTTGCAGACTTAAAGTCTTGCAAGCTCTTTTTGTAAAAGTCGATACTGGGTAAGTAGAGCTTTTAAACGTTGTTGCTTGACAAGTTCGGTTGGCTCTACGAAGTTAAGTGCTTTTTGTACTTCGTCTGCGGCTTTTAAATAAGCACCGTATTGAGCCAATACATCGGCGTTCGCTTCGTGATATGAGGCTAATTTATCTTGTTTTTTATACGCATCAGCAAGAAGTTGCTTGCCTAGGTTATGATCTGGCTTTTCGAGTAAAAAACTCTTCAAAATATTTTCGGCTAGTTCATATTGCTCAGCTTCAAGTGCTGCGTTGGCATAGTTGAGCGTAATTACCTGATTATTAGGACGATACTGATTTAAATCAGCTAAAAATTTTACGGCTTCATCTGCCTTTTTTTGCGCGATGAGTAAATCGGTATGGGTATCTATATAAAATAGGTTTTTAGGATCATTTTTTAAAAGCTCGTCTAGTATTGGGGCTGCTTCATCAAGCTTTTTTTGATCAAGTAAGCTAATAGCTAAACCGTACTTTAAAGCGGTGTTATCGTAGCTATTTTCGCGAAGTCGTTTTCTAAATAGGTCTTCGGCATTTTCTGGTTTGTTGTCGTAGCGCGCAAGCACGCGGCTTTTAGCTAAATTAAACTCAAGACTGGCACTCATATGACGCACAGGGAATTGCTCTGCACGCAAACGTACATCAGATACTCGACTCTCTGGTAATGGGTGAGTAAGTAAAAACGCAGGTGGTTTATATTTATAACGAATTTGCGCGGCAAGTTTAGTTAAAAATTCGCTCGATGCACGAGCATCAAAGCCTGCATTGTTAAGCGTTTGCATGCCTATGCGGTCAGCTTCTTGCTCGGCTGAGCGACTATGCGTTAACTGACTAAAAGCAGATTGTGTTTGGCTCGCAGATATAATCGCAATACCCGCATCTGGTGCAACAACGGTTGCTAATATTCCGGCTATCATACCGGCAATAGTCAGCGCGCTGTTATCTTGTTGTTGCTGTATTCTTCGTGCTAAGTGGCGCTGTGTCACGTGAGCAATTTCGTGACCAAGCACTGAGGCAAACTGACTCTCGTTATCGGCTTGAGCTATTAACCCTGTATGCACGCCTACATGGCCGCCATAAAAGGCGAAGGCATTTATTTCTGAGTTGTTTATCCAAAAAAACGAAAACGGAAAGCGCACGTCATTAGCATTAGCAACGAGTTTACGGCCAATAGTTGTGAGGTATTCATCAAGCACGGGGTCATTTATTACTGGTGATGAGCCTCGTATTTGCATCATCATTACTTCGCCAATGGCTTGTTCTTTTTCGAGTGGCAGTGCTTGTAATGCAGATGTTCCTAAGTCAGGAAGCGTAAAGTTGGTTTGCGCTTTTAAAGGTTCGCTTATTAATAAGCTAAACGTAAGCGCAGCACTGCATAAAGTGATAAATGCTGATTTTAGCTGCATTTTATTCCTTGTTAATTTGTTCGCCAATTGCAATTTTGGCTATGTCTATTTCGTCACTGCTTGCACGGCTGTCTTTTTCGCACAATTGGTATAGTTCTTTTATTGTGACTCCATCAAGCTTTACAACGTTCAATTCTCGCTGCAAAAAAGTAATAATTTTATGTACTACTTTGTGTGCATGTAAAATAATGGCTTTATCTGCTTTGTCGCCTCGTTCAAAATAAAAGCCAATAAACTTATGTAACTGACTTATTCTGATCAAGTTTTTCATTGAATGTGGGTCCCACACTCTAAACTCCATAAAGCGATTGTTTTTTATGTATTGATCAACAATAACATCTTTAGCATAAGGCTGTGCCCATAGCTCAAAGCCTCTGTCGGTAAATACTTGGTGCAGCGCAATACGTGGCTTATGTTTGGTATGTATTTCACCTAAGTTATCTTCATAGCCTTCTAATAAATCTAAGTTCCAATTGCGTTTATCTAAAAGTTGTTTAACTGCATTGTCGAACCCATGATCTAAAATTCCTTCTGATTCGCTTATTGATGAGGCAACAAGGTGATAAAAAGGAGGTAGTTCGCCCCAATTAATCTGCTTTTTAAACCAATTAATCTCTTTGAGTGTTGGATTACTTGGTAGTTGCGCTTTATTATGCGTGCCAGGCATTAACTTATCCTTACTGCTAGTTATGTTATAAGGATAAACTATTGCAGGAATTGTTTTAACAAAAAGTTACAACGGTTTGAGTATATAAATACGTAGACCGTAAATATGCGACTTATTATTCATTTACTATACGGATAAAGTAGTTATGGTAGAGCGCGATTTAAAAGAGTTTAAGTGTCCTCAGCAGTTTGTGCAGTTTAAGCTTGCGCTTCGAAGTGCACAGTCATCAAAACAACGCATCACTTTTAGTCTGAACAAAGGTGAAAGTGCGAACGACATTGAACGTTTTTTGCAAAAAAATGCTTATAGTTACAATTTTGATAAACAACGTGGGTTGTTATTAGTGGAGCCATTACATGTTTGAATACGTAAAAACATGGTACGAAAGGAAGTTCTCGGATCCTCATTCGTCTACCTTATTATTTTTATTATTGGTATCAGTTGCCTTACTTTACTTTTTTGGCGCGTTAATTGTTCCTGTGCTTGTTGCACTGGTTATCGCTTATTTACTAGATTGGCCGGTTGTTCATTTAGAGCGTGTTGGCTTAAAACGTTTTACTGCAACAATTATTGTAATGTTGATATTTATTAGCATTATGCTCACTCTTATTTTAGTTATTGGCCCAGTGCTTTGGAAGCAAACCAGTAACTTAGTGCAAGAAACACCGCATATGCTAGAGCAGGGGAAGTCTTATTTAATGGCTTTACCTGAACAATACCCAAGTTTAATTAATATAGAACAAGTACAAGCTATTGTTGCAACCGTAGAAGCTAAAATTATTGAGTTTGGTCAAGCGGTATTATCGTTTTCACTTACGTCTTTAAAAGATGTTGTTGCTTGGCTTATATATTTGGTACTTGTGCCGTTACTGGTGTTTTTTATGCTTAAAGATAAGCTGGAGCTGACAGGGAGTATAGCTAAACTGATCCCGCAGCAACGACGCTTGATTTTACAAGTGTGGAACGAAATGAACCAACAAATTATGAATTACATTCGCGGTAAAGTATTCGAAATTTTAATTGTTGGTGGTGTGTCTTTCATTGCATTTACTGTTTTAGATTTGCGCTATGCAGCTTTACTTGGTGTGCTTGTTGGCTTTTCGGTATTAATTCCATTTATTGGCGCGGCACTCGTCACTATTCCGGTAGCGGCAGTTGCACTGTTTCAGTTTGGATTAGAAACGCAGTTTTGGACCATTTTAATTATTTATGGAATTATTCAGGCGCTTGATGGCAATGTACTTGTACCGCTGTTGTTTTCTGAGGCAGTTGATTTAAATCCGGTATTTATAATTGTCGCGGTATTATTTTTTGGTGGCTTATGGGGGTTTTGGGGCGTATTTTTTGCCATCCCACTGGCCTCATTAGTAAAAGCGCTAATAACAGCTTGGTCGTCAACGCACGAAGAGATCAGCAAAGAGCTCAGTGAATAGTTAAGCAAACAGACTTTTAGTTTAAAAAAGCATAGTAAACGCACCTCTAGTGCTAATTGATTATTACTCATTACCTGTAAATTTATGTACTATTGGTAATAAGATATATTTTTTAGTAATAAGGTGCGTTTTTTAATGTCTGAGTTTTTATTGCACGATGAGCCAGTAAAACAAGTTTACCTTGATGCAAATGCAACGACCCCTGTGTTGCCTTGTATTGCTGATGTTGTTTCTCATACCATGCAAATATGTTTTGGTAATCCTTCAAGCCCGCATATCACAGGTATTCAAGCCAAGCATTTATTAGAACAAACACGTCAAAAGGCACGCACGGTTATTGGCGCAACTAATGGCGATATCCTATTTACCTCTGGTGCAACGGAGGGTATTCAAACTGCGGTGGTTTCTACATTAATTAATGCTAAAAAGCAGTCTATTAAAAACCCTGTATTATTATATGGCGCTACTGAGCATAAAGCGGTGCCAAATACACTCAAGCACTGGAATAGCGTACTTGATGTTAATGCTGAGGTGCTTGCTATTCCGGTTGATAGTAACGGTATTTTAGATTTAGATTTTATCGCAGAGCATATTAATAATGCTTTGATGATTTGCACCATGGCCGTTAATAACGAAACCGGTGTATATCAAGATTTACCCGCTATAGAGCAGGTAATTCGTAGCCGTAACAAAAATGTATCGTGGATGGTGGATTGCGTGCAGGCACTCGGTAAACAAGCGCTCGCACTGAGTAATACAACTATTGATTACGCTCCTTTTTCGGGGCATAAGCTTTACGCACCTAAAGGTATTGGCTTTTTATATATTCGTAGTGGCAGTGCGTACACACCTTTTATAGCGGGTGGCGGTCAAGAAAGTGGAATGCGTTCAGGCACCGAAAATCTACCCGGTATTGCAGGGTTAAACAAACTATTTAGTATGTTGCTTGATAAATCAGACGATACATTTAAGCCAATTAGCATACTTAACTCTTATCGAAGCAAGTTACAAAGCGCGATAAAAGATACCTTTGGCGATATTACATTTAATCATGATTTTGCTTATAGCGTGCCTACCACACTTAACTTTGCGGTAAACGACTTAACGAGCAAAGAAGTGATTGATTTATTTGATGCTGCGGGCATTCGCGTAAGTGGTGGCTCGGCTTGTAGTACGGGCGCATCAACAAGTTTTGTTTTAGATGCAATGGGTGCAAGTAAGTGGCAAAGCGAAAACGCGATTAGGCTATCGTTTGGACCTGCTGCAACACAACACGATATTGATGATGCTTGTGTGCGTATTCGCGCTCTTAAAGCAATACTTCAGGCTAACTGTTTAATTGTATCTGATAGCACTACACCACAACAAGAGGTGTGCGCACTTGGCCTTACTCAGTTTAGGCACCAAGGAGCATGTAGTTGGCTTTATGTAAGCGATGATAAGCGCGCAGTTATAATAGACCCGATTGTTGAGCTTATTCCGCGCTTTGAAAAAATAGCCAATACACAAAACTTAACTATATCAGCGGTGCTTAATACTCATCTGCATCAAGAGCGAGAGTCAGCGACTAATTTATTAACCAGCGTTCTTGCATCAAGAGTTGTAAAAGGTGAGGTTGATGCTTTAGGTTGGCCACTAAATGCAGAAAGTATTAGCTTAGCAAATGACGTACTTGAAAAAATAGCGACACCTGGGCACAGCAAAGATAGCGTAAGTTATTTATTAAAAAATAGTAATGGCGAAACGCGTTATTGTTTTTGTGGTGATTTAATTTTGCCTGCAGGGCTTGGCAATACATCGCTTATAGGTGGGGATGCAAAAGCAATGGCACGCTCTATTTTAGCAATAAGCGAGCAACTTAATAGCACCAGCATTATTTGCTCAGGGCACGACTACCAACAATGTTTTGCCATGAACTGGGCTGTACAACAAAACCAAACGCCATTACTCAATGCGTTAGTAAGCGGCAGTATTTCAGTTGATGAATTTACAATACAAAAGCAGCAGTACGACGCTTCAAAGCAAGTAAATAACACGCAATTGTGTGGTTATGTAAATGCATTGCCTGAGATTGATACACAGCAATTAAATTTTGATGACGCTAAAGCAATGTTAAACACCAGCGATGTGTATTTAATAGATACTCGGGAGCCGTATGAACATGGAGCAAATAATGTTGCTCAGTTATTTAATACACTAGATGAAAAAACATTAAATATACCGCTTAGCAGAATGGCAAATGCGGTATTTGAAGGGCAGTTAAGTAAAAATAAAAACTATATTTTATTATGCCGCAGTGGTAACCGCTCAAAGATTGCTGCGAGCAATTTAATGCAGCTAGGATACAAAACTGTTTATAACCTAAGTGGTGGGCTAGCGCTTAGTAATTAAGCAAAGATTTTAATTTATACAAAATCGGCTTTAGAGCCGATTTTTTGTTTTTAAGGTTTATTTGTTTGCAAGGCAAACAATTACAGTAATTAGTGAATAACTATGAAAAGTAATTAGCAGCGCTTATAAAAATTCATTAATATTTCATTTTGATTGATTAAGCTATGCCGTTGCCTTTAAAATTACAGGTAAATTAATTTATAAAATTTTTATGATACCGGTGTCAAAAGCTAAAAATTGCGTTATCATCTGCACATAAAATTATAAAAACAGCACTTTTTTTGCATTTTTAGTTATACTATTTGCGCTTTAATTTAGTGTGAATAAGTAGTATTAAGAGTTTTGCTTTTATAAAAAACATTTTTAAATCAATTGATTGAAAAAAATAGAGGATATTTCCATGTCTAACCGAACGCAACTAGCAAGTTGGCAAGCACTAGAACAAAGTGCAGCTAAGATGAAACAAACACATCTAAAAACGTTATTTGCACAAGATGACACGCGCTTTTCTCAGTTTTCTACTCAAGTACCAGGCGTATTATTCGACTATTCTAAGCAACTTATTGATAACGATGTTTTTGCTAACTTAATGTCGCTTGCTAAAGAATGCGATATTGCATCGTGGCGCGATAAAATGTTTAGCGGTGAAAAAATAAATATCACTGAGGACCGCTCAGTTTTGCATACGGCACTTCGTAATCGTGCTCACACTCCATTAATTGTTGATGGCGAAAACGTGACACAAGCCGTAGACAACGAATTAGCTAAAATTAAAGTGTTTGTAGAAAAAGTTCGTAGCGGTAAATGGTTAGGCTATACCGGCAAAGCGGTAAAAGATGTTGTAAGTATTGGTGTTGGTGGCTCTAACCTTGGTCCACAAATGGCAACTGAGGCATTAAAAGCACTTGCTGATGATACGTTAAATGTTCACTACGTATCTAATGCTGACGGTGTACAAATTTCGTCTATATTAAAAGCCATTGACCCTGAAACAACATTATTTGTTATTTCGTCAAAAACATTTACTACGTCAGAAACCATGACAAACGCAAAGACGGCGGTTGACTGGTTTTTACAAACAACAAAAGATGAAAGTACAATTGCAAAGCATTTTGTTGCAGTAAGTACAAATTTAGAAAAAACGGCAGCCTTTGGTATCAGCGACGAAAACGTATTCACTATGTGGGATTGGGTTGGTGGTCGCTTTTCACTTTGGAGTGCGATAGGCTTACCAATTGCATTATATTTAGGCTACGACGCCTTTGAAGCAATTTTAGAAGGTGCGTTTGAAATAGACGAGCACTTTAAATCAGCGCCGTTTGAGCAAAATATACCATTAATTATGGCATTGCTTAGTGTATGGAATACGAGCTTTTTAGGTTATACAGCGCAAGCTATATTACCGTACGATCAAGCACTTCATATGTTGCCTGCGTATTTACAGCAAGGCGAAATGGAAAGTAACGGTAAACACGTTAACTTTGCAGGCGAAACAGTACCTTATACTACTGTTCCAATTATTTGGGGCATGACGGGTATTAATGGCCAGCACGCATTTTATCAGTGTTTACACCAAGGTAATGTAATTGTACCTGCAGATTTTATTGCATCAGTTAAGCCACAAGTGAATGTTGATAAGCATCACGATATTTTATTATCGAACTTCTTTGCACAAACAGAAGCGATGATGAGTGGTGTAGATTCAGCGCAAGTTACAGCTGATTTAACCGCTAAGGGTAAATCGCAAGCAGAGATTGATGAGTTATTAAATCATAAAATTCATCAAGGCAATCGTCCTACAACGTCTATGCTATTAGATACAGTAGATGCTAAAACAGTGGGCCGTTTAATTGCACTGTATGAGCATAAGATATTTTGCCAAGGCATTATTTTAGAAATATGCTCGTTTGACCAATGGGGTGTAGAGCTGGGTAAAGGTTTAGCATCTAAAATTGAGAGTGAACTCACTGATGATAGCGTGAAACACGCTCATGATAGTTCTACAAACGGCTTAATGGCGTACTACAAACAAAACCGTACGCAGTAAAAAATTCGCTTACGCAAGTAAGTAAACCGAGTACCTTTGAACGGGTAGCGCTGGAGTGCTTAGGGTCTGTATTTTTGTGAGAGGAGATACAGGGCCCCTAAGGCTCATTTAATAAGCGCAATGATAAACAATAATAATAAATCATCGATACAGAACAATTCAGCAGGCTTTTATTTAAATACAGCTATAAAAGCCATCTAATCTAGCAATAAATAGGCATACCCGCGCATTTACAAAATGTACTGGGTATCACAACGTAGAGAGTAACTATGCTTAATCCTTTTGATATTATAATTTTTGGGGGCGGTGGTGATCTTGCGTTACGCAAATTGCTACCTGCAATGTACAGAGCATATCAAGAAGGTAACTTACCTGAAGGCTCACGTATCCTACCAACAGTGCGCGAAGAATCGAAACGTGCTGAATACATAGAAACAGCGCATAAAGCATTACAAGAATTTTTAAGCAAAGGTGAGTTTAACGCTAAAGATTGGAAAGCGTTTTCTACTTTTTTAGTGCCGGTGGTAAGTAATGTTACAGAAGCAGACGACAACTGGGATGTGCTAAAAGGCATTTTAGATGAGCACGAAAGCACTAAGTCTCGCGTGTTTTACTTATCGCTTCCGCCTGCTGTTTACGGCACATGTTGTGAAATATTATCAACTAAAGGTTTAATTACCCCTACATCACGTGTTGTTGTTGAAAAGCCAATTGGTTATTGCGGTGATTCTGCTGAAGCAATTAATGGAAAAATTGCAGAGTTTTTTAATGAAGAACAAATTTTCCGTATTGACCATTACTTAGGTAAAGAAACAGTACAAAACTTAATGGCGCTGCGTTTTTCAAACTCATTGTTTGAAAATATGTGGGATGCTAAATCTATTGATAATATTCAAATTAGCTTATCAGAAACGGTTGGCCTTGAAAGCCGCGCTGGTTTTTATGATAAAGCCGGTGCACTTCGTGACATGGTTCAAAACCACTTATTACAACTACTTTGCTTAGTTGCAATGGAGTCGCCTAATAAGCTTAACGCTAACAGCATTCGTAACGAAAAACTAAAAGTATTAGAAGCACTTCGCCCGCTTGTAGATGGTGATGTTGATGAAAATATTGTTCGTGGTCAATACGTACCAGGTGACTTAAACGGTAAAATTGTACCGGGTTACTTAGAAGAGCTAAATGAAGGTTCTAGTAAAACAGAAACGTTTGTAGCTATTCGCGCGCATATTGATAACTGGCGCTGGGCGGGTGTTCCATTTTACCTTCGTACGGGTAAACGTATGGCTAAGCGCTGTGCAGAAATTGTGGTTGAATACAAAAAAGTATCTCACAATATCTACGAAGATAACGTGGGTAATATCGAGCCAAATCGTCTTGTTATTCGTTTACAGCCAGAGGAAACAATTCAACTAACGCTTATGTCTAAGCGCCTTGATAATCTTCAAATGCAACTTGAGCCAGTAACAATGAATATTGAGCTTTCACAAGCTTACAGCAATGGTTTCCACTCAGATGCGTACAAGCGTTTAATGCTTGATGCCGCTGCTGATAACCCGTCGTTATTTATTCACCGTGATGAAGTTCGTCAAGCGTGGAAGTGGATTGATCCAATCATCGATCGTTGGCAAGACAAAGGCAAGCCTGCGCTTTACCGTGCTGGTAGCTGGGGACCTGATGATGCTGATGAATTATTGGCAGAAAACAATCATGTATGGTTTAACACAGGCGATAAGGTATAAGCATGGCAACACTAGTTGAGAAGTTTTTTGATCATAAAGACGCGTTAACAGCTGAGCTTTCTGCAACGCTTGAGCAATCATTACGTGATGGCATTAAAAACGATGGCCGTGCTGTATTAATGGTGTCGGGCGGCTCGTCTCCTGCGCCCGCTTATAAGCATTTATCAACGCTTGATTTAGATTGGCAACATGTTGATGTTGCTATGGTTGATGAGCGTTGGGTAGACCCAAGCCATGAAAAAAGTAATGAAGCATTTATTAAAAGTACTTTATTACAAAATCATGGTAGTGCTGCCAACTTTATTACTATGAAGAACGCTGCAGCAACGGCTCAACAGGGCGCACAAGAGTGTGAAGCGGCTTATAGCGAGTTAAAAAGCCCATATGATGTAACTATTTTAGGTATGGGCCCAGATGGCCATACAGCGTCGTTATTCCCAAATGCAGACGGTTTAGAGCATGGTTTAACAACTGAGCAAACAGTATGTGCAATTAATGCGATACAAAGTGATGTGACGGGTAGTATTACTGAGCGAATGACGCTTACGTTAAATGCCATTGCACAATCTAAAGTGGTTAAGCTTTTAATTAGCGGTGAAGAAAAACTCGCTGTTTATAAGCAAGCAAAAGCGGGCGGCGATGTTAATGACATGCCACTTCGCGCTGTGCTTAATCACCCAAGTATAAATATTGAAGTATATTGGGCGCCTTAATTTAGATGCCAATTTAACTTTTAAAGGCCGCTTATATAAGCGGCCTTTTTTATTTGCTTAAATTTAAGCCTAAACACTGCAAAAAAATAGCTTTGAACTGTTAACCAATGTTAATGAATAACTTTGGTTTGTATTAAAATTAACCACGAAGTGTGTTGTTTTTGAACAAAATTTATGAGTTTGAGCTGTATGTTTTTTAGCAACGTTCAGATTTAGTTAAATTTTATTTTTTCATGGTTGTTGTCATAAAAGTTTCCCTTCCTTTTTTAGCTCAAAAGCATTAGCCTAAAGGCATTAACAATGAAACATATAAATTAAAATAAACGGAGCAGTAACATGGCGGAGCAACAAGTACAGCCTTTACACAACGAAAAACATGCCAACACTAAAATTCAAAACGGCATCAATGTAGAATTCATGAAAACTCAACACTTAGTGCCAGTAGTTGCACATGAGTTTGCACGTGTAGCAAACGAGTTTCCAATGTCATTCGTTAAAAATAACGAAACCGGCACTTTTCAAGCAGTTGCTATGTTTGGCTTAGAGCCAGGCGAAAACCTTTTTGTAGAAGATGGTAAATGGACTGCAGCATTTGCACCTATGGCATCTACTCGTTACCCACTTGGTTTAGTTAAACACCCAGATCAAGATCAATACGGTATCGTAATTGACGAAGCAAGTGCGCTTGTTGGTGAAGACGAAGGTAACGCATTATTTGAAAACGGCGAAGAAACAGATTACCTAAAACGTCGTAAAGAAGCGCTAGTATCATTTATTGAGTTTTCTCAAGTAACTGAAGCGTTCACTAAATTCCTTGCTGATAAAGAGCTACTAATTGCGCAAACGCTAACAGTAGACATTAAAGGCGAGAAAAAAGACATCAACGGTATTTACCTTATCGATGAGAAAAAACTAAACGAGTTAAGCGATGCTGATTTCTTAGAGCTTCGTAAACGTGGTTACTTAGCACCAATTTACTCGTTCTTAACGTCTACTCACCAAGTAGCACGTTTAGCGCGTTTAAAAGCTAAACAAGCTTAATTACAAACACGTAAAATTTTAAAAAGCGCCTTAAGGCGCTTTTTTTATGCCATTAAACTCACTTTAGTTGAAATTAAGTCCGTAACCATTCACATTAGTTTATAACTTCCCCATAAAAGAACTCATTATGAAAACACCATTATTAGCGATTTTTGCGAGCAGCTTTGTTGCTTTAAGTAATAGCGCAGTAGCTGCAGAGACTCCTTTTGCCATTGCGATTCATGGTGGGGCAGGGACAATTGAAAAAGCACGATTTACACCCGCTCAAGAAAAAGAGTATCGTGCAAAATTAACGCAAGCAGTAGAGACAGGTTATAAAGTATTACACCAAGGCGGCGAAAGCTTAGATGCGGTAATTGCAGCAATTGCAGTATTAGAGCAATCCCCTTATTTTAATGCAGGGCGTGGAGCGGTATACACCTACGATGGCGGGCATGAGCTTGATGCATCCATAATGGATGGTCGAAACCGTGAAGCAGGCGCAGTTGCGGGTGTAAAGCATATTGAGAGCCCAATTAACTTAGCGCGTTTGGTAATGGATAACTCTGTACACGTAATGCTTAGTGGGCAAGGCGCTGAAGAGTTTGCTAAAGAGCAAGGTGTTGAGCTTGTCGAAAATAACTTATTTGATACCGAGCCTCGTTACAAAGCGCTTTTAAAAGCAAAACAAAAATTAGATAAAGCCAAAGCAACCAGTAAAGAGTACCAAGCCGCGCACAAAGCATTACCTAACTCTTACAAAATGGGCACGGTTGGCGCAGTGGCGCTTGATAAAAATGGTAATTTAGCGGCAGGTACATCAACAGGTGGTATGACCGCAAAACGTTATGGTCGTGTGGGGGATGCGCCGGTAATTGGGGCCGGAACATTTGCTGAAAATGAATCGTGCGCGGTATCGGCAACAGGGCATGGTGAATACTTTATTCGCTATAATGTAGCGAGCGATATATGTGCGCGAGTTAAGTACCAAGGTAAAACCATTGCTGAGGCAGGGGATGAAGTTATAAACGGTGTGCTTAAGCCTATTGGCGGCACTGGCGGCGTAATTATTATTGATACAAAGGGTAATATTAGCTTACCGTTTAATACCTCTGGCATGTATCGGGCAAGTAAATCGAATACGCAAGCGACCTACGTGGGCATTTTTAGTGACGAATAAGTCAACGTCATTTAATTTATTCAATGTAGTTAGCCCTGAAAATAATTGTTTAAAATAAATTTATTATTCACAGTTTAGTTCAATAGCAGCGTTTATATAACAAACAACCCCGCGTTATGCATTTTGTAGGATTAACCCCAGCCGTTTAATTTGATACAATTACGGCTCTTTAACTAATTTTATAAGGTATGCGGGTGGTAAACCTAGGTCAGTTGTTTGGCGAGCTAAAAACGTGCTTAAAAAAAGATCAATTCATTTTCAAAAAACGCTTACATGGCGTAAAAAAAATAACGGATGAAAACAAGCATGCCAACGCGCTTGAAAAAATAGCGGCTGATATAACCCGTAGCCAAGAATTACGCGATAAACGCTTAGCTGGCCTCCCTAAAGTGACTTACCCTGAGCAATTGCCGGTAAGTCAAAAAAAGGAATTAATTAAAGACGCCATTGCAAATAACCAAGTGGTTATTATTGCCGGTGAGACGGGCTCAGGTAAAACAACGCAAATACCTAAAATGTGTTTAGAGCTTGGTCGCGGTGTTGATGGTTTAATTGGTCATACGCAACCACGTCGATTAGCAGCGCGTACTGTGGCTAATCGTATTGCTGAAGAAATGAAGTGTGAACTTGGCCAGCAAGTTGGCTTTAAAATTCGTTTTAGCGATCAGGTATCTAATAATACGTATATTAAATTAATGACTGACGGTATTTTGCTGGCTGAAATTCAGCAAGACCGTTTTTTAAATCAATACGACACGATTATTATTGATGAAGCGCATGAGCGTAGTTTAAATATTGATTTTATTTTAGGTTACTTAAAAAACCTGCTTCCAAAACGCCCTGATTTAAAAATAATAATTACCTCAGCGACTATCGATCCTGAGCGTTTTTCAAAGCACTTTGATGATGCGCCCATTATAGAAGTATCGGGTCGTACTTTCCCTGTTGATGTGCGCTACAACCCTATTACTGATATTAATAAAGATGATATGGAAGCGGAAGGCGATCAGCTACAAGGTATTTTTGATGCCGTTGATGAGCTGTGTGCTGAAGGCCCTGGCGATATTCTCATATTTTTAAATGGTGAGCGTGAAATACGCGATACCGCAGATGCACTTAGCAAGCGTAATTTAAAACACACCGATGTATTGCCACTTTACTCGCGTTTATCCAACGCAGAGCAAAACCGTATATTTGCGCCGCATTCTCGTCGTCATATTATTTTATCGACTAACGTAGCCGAAACGTCATTAACCGTGCCAGGTATTCGTTATGTAATAGACCCAGGTACTGCGCGTATAAGTCGCTACAGCTACCGTACAAAAGTACAGCGCTTACCAATAGAGCCTATATCACAAGCAAGTGCTAATCAGCGTATGGGTCGTTGTGGACGTGTTGAAGCGGGTATTTGTATTAGGTTGTACTCTGAGGATGATTTTTTATCACGTCCAGAGTTTACCGACCCTGAAATACTGCGTACTAACCTTGCGTCTGTTATTTTACAAATGTTGGCGCTAGGGCTTGGTGATATGGCGCAATTTCCGTTTGTACAAGCGCCAGATAGCCGCAATATTAATGATGGCCTAACATTGCTTGAAGAGCTACAAGCGGTAAAACCAGCTAAACGCGATAGTAAAACCAGCCTAACGCAATCGGGCAGGGAGCTTAGTCGATTACCCGTTGACCCACGTTTAGCAAAAATGGTGCTAACAGCCCATAAACTTGGCGCATTGCGTGAAGTGATTATCATTGTAGCGGCGTTGTCTATTCAAGACCCACGTGAACGCCCACAAGAAAAACGTGCTGCTGCCAATGAAAAGCACGGTCGTTTTGATGATCCAGATTCTGATTTTATCGCTTTTTTAAACTTATGGAATTACTTAGAAGAGCAGCAAAGCGAGCTTACTAATAGCCAATTTAGAAAGCTGTGTCAAAAAGACTTCTTAGCCTATATGCGCCTGCGTGAATGGCAAGATATTGTTTATCAAATAAGTACTGTGTGTAACGAAATGGGCATGAAAGCCACCAGCCAAGCGGCTGATGGCGAACTTGTTCACAAAGCGTTGTTAAGCGGGATGCTAAGCCATATTGGTTTTAAAGATGAAAAACAAATATACAAAGGCGCACGTAATAGTCAGTTTCATATTTTTCCGGGTTCAGGTTTATTTAAAAAGAGCCCTAAATGGATCATGTCAGCGGAGCTGGTAGAGACAAGTAAGTTATATGCCCGCACAAATGCAAAAATAGACATTAACTGGGTAGAGCCATTAGCACAGCACTTAGTAAAACGTAGTTACACTGAACCACATTGGGAGAAAAAACCAGGTGCGGTAATCGCGTTTGAACAGCAAACTTTATATGGCTTACTTATTGTAAATAAACGCCGCTGTGTTTATAGCAACATAGACCCTAAAGTGAGTCGAGAGCTTTTTGTACGCACTGCATTAGTTGAGCAAGAACTGGGCTTAAACGAGGGTTTTTTAGCGTTTAACCGTGAGCTAATAGAAGATATTCAAGTTCTGGAAAATAAGTCACGTCG
The DNA here is from genome assembly GCF_014164115.1 of Pseudoalteromonas sp. SG45-2. Lineage (NCBI taxonomy): Bacteria > Pseudomonadati > Pseudomonadota > Gammaproteobacteria > Alteromonadales > Pseudoalteromonadaceae > Pseudoalteromonas > Pseudoalteromonas sp. SG45-2. The sequence goes on along the minus strand of NZ_JACJEO010000029.1, from coordinate 10,107 downwards.
TCGTGATATTTTAGTTGATGAGCAAACGTTATTTGAGTTTTACGATAAAAAAATACCCAAAGAAATTAATAACCGCGCTGCATTTTTAAAATGGTATAAAACACAAAAACAACAAAATAAGCATTACCTACACATGACTCGTGAAGAGCTAATGCAGCATGGTGCAAGTAATATCACTGAGTTTGACTACCCTGACACATGGCAGCAAGACAATATTATATTGCCGCTTGCTTATCATTTCGATCCAGGCCAAGCAGTTGATGGCGTTGCGGTACAAATACCGGTCGCGCTGTTGAATCAAGTGCAAGAAAGTGGTTTTGACTGGCACATACCAGCATTTAGGCATGAGCTAATAAGTGGGCTTATAAAGTCATTGCCTAAATCGCTTCGTCGTAATTTTGTGCCAGCACCAAACTATGCTGATGCAGTGCTGGCAGCTATTGAGCCAATGCAAGGGAGCTTAATTGATGCATTAACGACGCGTTTATTGAGAATGACAGGTGTAAAAGTTGATCCAGAGGCATGGGATTTAACCGCGCTTGCACCGCATTTACGATTACAGTTTGAAGTACGTGATGAACACGATAAGTTACTTGCACGAGGGCTTGATTTAGCCAAGCTCAAAGCAGAGCTGCAAGGTGAAGTAACCGAAACACTGTCTAAAGTAGCCGATAAAGGCATTGAAAAGTCAGACCTAACACAATGGGATTTTGGTGAGTTACCCGCTTCATACGTTAAAAAGCAAGGTCAATATGAGATAAAAGCATACCCTGCGCTGGTGGATAAAAAATCAGCCGCTGCAGTGGAGCTTTTTGATAGCGAAGCAAAAGCGCAGCAAGCACATCAACAAGGTTTGCGCCGTTTAGTACTATTAAATGTGCCATCGCCAATTAAGTACTTACAACAAAACTTACCGAATAAGGCAAAGCTGGGTTTGTACTTTAACCCATTTGGTAAAATAGCTGATTTAATTGATGACTGTATTGCCGCAGGTGTTGATAGCTTATTAGTAAAACACGGTGATATACGCGACGAAAAAGCATTTGAAACAGTAAAAGAGCAAATACGCGGTGAGCTGGGCGATGCCGTTGTATCGATTGCAACGCAAGTTGAGCAAGTATTAAGTATTGCTCATGCCCTGCATAAAAAAATGAAAGGGCGCGTTGATTTAACCATGATAACTGCGCACGGCGATATTAAGTCACAGCTTGAGTCACTTATATTTAAAGGTTTTGTGAGCGCGCATGGCGCAGATAAAATAGCGGATTTAATTCGTTATTTAAAAGCGATTCAAAAACGTTTAGAAAAGCTGCCTGTGGATCCAAATCGTGATAGGTTATGCGTACTAGAGCTAGATAAAGTAGCGCAAGAGTATAAAAAAGTAGTTAATAAAACGCCTAAAGGGTTACCTATACCACAAGAGGTAACCGCTACTTTCTGGATGCAACAGGAGCTTAGAGTGTCGCTATTTGCTCAAACACTAGGAACGCCTTACCCAATTTCAGCCAAGCGGGTACTTAATGCGATAAAAGAGATAGAATAAAACTTGCATTTTCTATTAAGCTTAGTACCTTAATAGAAGGATTTATTTTTGTTTTGAAAAGGAAGCGACATAGTTATGTCCTCATCGATTGAACATAAAACAAAGCGACTTTTAGTGGTAGATGACGAGTATTTTAATTTTGAAATGCTCAAAGCCGCACTAGCGTCGAAATTTGATGTTAGTTACGCAGATTCAGGGCAAAGCTGCCTTGCGTCAGCAATTGCGAGTCCGCCAGATATAATTTTGCTTGATGTTTGTATGCCTGGTCTTGATGGTTATGATACATGCCGAATGCTAAAGCACACACCTGAAACAAAAAATATTCCTGTTGTTATGGTATCGGGCCTAGAGTCCCCATCTGAAAAACAAGCAGGGTTTGATGCTGGTTGTAACGCGTATGTTGTAAAGCCATTTTCAGTGGGTGCTTTGTTGGAAGAAATTAACACGGTTGTTTAGAGGTAACATATGTTTACTGATGATAAGCGAAATTTTAGACGCATGCAGATTAACACTCCTGCAAATTTAACAACGATAGAACCAATAGCGGGTTTAAGTTTTGCCGCAGAGTGCGTGGATTTAAGTGCAACAGGTTTATCAATTCATTTAGATGAATTGCTTGAACCTAATACCTTACTGACGGTGAACATTGATTCGACTCATCCAAGTATTGCGCCTTTAAATGCAACTGCAAAAGTAATACGTGCCAGCAAAGAAGATGATGGCACGGTAACAGCAGGTCTTGAAATCATTCAGTTTAACTAAATCGAATTCAGTTAAACTCAATAGTAGATATTAAAAAACCTTACAGATTAAGCCTTTTAAGTAAAAGCCTTCAGGGTAGCTGCCAGCAATTGGATGATCGGCTGCCTGGTTTAATCGCTCCATTATCAGTAGGTCTTTACCTGCATCAAGTGCTGCATCGGCTACTACTTTTTGAAACAAGTTTTGTTCCATTAAACCAGAGCATGAGAATGTTAATAGTGTTCCGCCTGGTTTTAGTATTTGCATGGCAATCATGTTGATATCTTTATAGCCACGACACGCGCCCGTTAGCTGCGCTTTATTATCAGCAAATTTTGGTGGGTCCATTACGATGGTATCAAACTGTCTACCTTCGTCGCGGTATTGGCGTAATAATTTAAATACATCCTGCTTAACAAAGCTCACTTTGTTTAAATCTAAGTTATTATGCTCAACATTACGTTTTGCTGTATCTAAAGCGGGTTGCGATACATCTACGTTAGTTACATGCTCACATCCACCACGCAGGGCATACAACGAGAATGTACCTGTGTAACTAAAGCAGTTAAGGACAGTTTTACCTTTTGAGAAGCGCTCAAGTGCAGCACGGCTGTCACGCTGATCTAAGTAAAATCCTGTTTTGTGACCTTCAATTATATCAACTTCGATTTTTAAGCCGTTTTCTTCAATAAGCACAGGCTCTTTTGGTTCATTCCCCCAAAGTGCGCCTTTAATTGGTTCTAAGCCTTCTTTAGTACGTACATCTACGTCAGAACGCTCATATATGCTAGAGCCGGGGAAAATAGACATCAATGCGCCTACAATCTCGCCTTTATGGCGCTCGGCACCGGCGCTTAATAGCTGGCACACTAATACGTTGTCAAACTTATCTATTGTAACGCCTGGTAAGTAATCAGACTCAGCAGCACATAAGCGAAACCCTGTTAATCCGCCTTCTTCAATAACTTGGCTACGGGCTTCTAATGAGCGACGTAAACGGCGTTCAAAAAAGTGTTGATCGATGACTTCTTTTTCGTCAAAGCTCCAAACACGTGCACGAATTTGTGAGTGAGGGCTATACGCAGCAGTTGCTAAAAACTTACCTTCGCTGTCGTGAATCGTTACTGTGTCGCCTAATCCAGGTTTACCTTTAATTTTTTTGATGGCTTTTGAAAATAACCAAGGGTGTTTTCTTTTTAATGATTTATCGCGACCAGCTTGTAGGTAAACGGCAGATGACATAAGGCTTCTCAGTAGTAATAAATAAGCGCTGTATTTTAGTCAAGCAAGGAGCAACATACAATGAATGTTTTGCAAGGGGGGCATAAAGCACGGTAAAGTACGGATAATTCATTGATTAATTAGCTTTTTGGAACCTAACTTTGTCTGACGTCGCTTTAAGCCCTGATTTAGAAATACTTAACTCACAATGTAGAGGGTTTATCGCCTCTTTAGTGCATGCTGATGTTGCTCATGACATTACTCATATAGAGCGAGTGGTGCGTGTTGCAATACAGTTATGTAATGCGGAGCAGGCAAACATGTCAGTAGTATTACCTGCAGCGTGGATGCACGACTGTGTGGCGGTGGCTAAAAACCACCCTGATCGTGCAAAAGCCTCTACTATGGCAGCTGATAAGGCATTGGAGTTTTTAAAATCGATTAATTATGACGAGTCACTTTTTGATGAGATTCATCATGCAATTGCAGCGCATAGCTTCAGCGCAAATATAAAAATTAAAACAGTTGAAGCGCAAATAGTACAAGATGCCGACAGAATGGATGCGTTGGGCGCTATTGGCGTTAGCCGATGCATGAAAGTTGGTGGCTCAATTTCTCGATTATTATATAACCCAAATGACCCTTTTTGTGTTGAACGCGAGGCTGATGATAAAACATACACGCTTGATCATTTTTTCATAAAGTTATTACATATTGCCGATAGTATGAATACCCCATCAGCTAAAGCAGAGGCGAATAGACGAACAAGGTATATGCATGAGTTTTTAGAGCAATTAAAGTCAGAAATTGGTGAGTAATGTGAATAATACAAGCATACCGAAATTATCTGGCATTGATCATTGCCATTTAAATGTTGATAACTTAGCTAATGCCGTTAAGTGGTATGAACGGGTTTTAGGTTTTAGCGTAGTGCCAGAGCTTACCTTTTGGAATGAGCATGGGCGAGGCCCTTTAACGCTTGAGGATGCTTGTTCAACCTCTCGTTTAGCATTGTTTGAAGGAGAGGGGCGCAGTAAAGGGATTGCATTTTTGGCCTCAGGGGATCAATTTATTCAATGGCATATTCATCTTGAGAGTTTAAATATAAAAGTAGTTTTAGCAGATCATGGTGTAACGTTTTCTATGTACTTTAAAGATGAAAGTGGCAATAGCCATGAAATTACGTCACATGACTATCGTTATATAAAATCTTGTTACCCAAATGTTGAGCTTGGCTCTCACAGTGCTAAAAAGAATTAGCTTTCTTGATTTGCATTTTTTATAGCAATAATATCGTCTAAGTTTTTTACTAATAGCTCGATTAGAGCGGGATCGAAATGAGTTCCTGCTTGCTCTTGCATATGCAAAACTGTTTTCTCTACGCTCCAAGCCTCTTTGTAAGGGCGTTTTGAGGTAAGTGCATCAAATACGTCAGCTATAGCAACAATTCTACCTTCAACTGATATTTCTTCGCCTTTGATCCCGTTAGGATAGCCTGAGCCATCCCATTTTTCGTGGTGTTCAATTGCAAGTGTATGCGCAAGTTGTAGTAAAGGAGATGATGAGTTTGCTAAAATTTGCGCGCCAATGGTGGCGTGTTCTTTCATATGATCAAACTCTTCAGAGGTTAACTTTCCAGGTTTGAGTAGGATAGCGTCAGGGATACCTATTTTTCCTACATCGTGCATTGGGGCGGCTTGACGTAAAAGTTCTGCTCGTTGTTCATCCATACCTAGTGCTAACGCTAATACTTTACTGTATTGGCTCATGCGCACTATATGTTCACCCGTGTCGGTGTCTTTATATTCCGCTGCACGGCCTAGACGTTCTACTAAATCTACATGAGCTTGCTTTAATTGCTCTGCTTGTACTAGCGACAAGTGAGTATTAACCCTTGCTCTTACAATGGCAGGGCTTATTGGTTTAGTAATATAATCTACTGCGCCTAACTCAAAACCTTTGTATTCATCGCTTTCATCGCCAAGCGCAGTTACAAAAATAATTGGGATGTGTGATGTTTTAGGATTTCTCTTAACTATTTGGCACACTTCAAAGCCATTCATATCTGGCATCATTATGTCGAGCAAAATTAGCTTAGGTAGCTCTTTTTCAAGTAGTGCTAGTGCGGCATCACCCGATTTAGCAAACGACATACGATATTGATTACCTAACACTTCGCGCATTACTTTTAGATTTGCAGGCTCATCGTCAACAATTAATACCCGTGGCCTATCTGTCGTAAAATCCATTAATTAATACTCATTGTTTGTTAGTTTTTCAATTAAGGTTTCTAGTATTACGTGTGCTTTATCAAAATCAAATTCATCAAAGGCTTCGGCTATATCATCAACTTCATTTTGAAAGGTAGAAGGTGCGCCGCGTTGCAACTTTGCGAGTAGTTCATCATTTAATTCTGCGTTTTGCGCATCTTGATGAAGTGTTTCACACAATTGCTTAATCTCATCTATTGCTAGAGTGTCTGAGCTATTATCTTCAGGCTTGCTATTTGGCTCATCGCAAGTATTTGATGACAGCAGTTGCGTTATAATAAGTAGTTCGTTTTTGATATCGTCTAAAAGACTAATAACTTTAGCATCACTTTGCTTGTGCTCTAAATCGGTTAATAACTTCATTAACGTTGTTAGCCCTAAGTTACCAGCAACACCTTTGAGTGTGTGAATGAGGCTATCGACATCTTTTATGTTTGATAATTTATCATTAAATAATCTCTCAAACCGCTTATCACTATCACTAACAAACTTAGTAATCTCTGTAAGTTGCTTACACTTAGAACCCCAAAGTGCAAATCCTTTTTCAAAATCTATATGCTGCGCTTTAGGATCGCTTTGCGATATAACCATTTCTTTTGCAATACCAAGCCCCAGCACTTGCGCTATTTCTTGGTTAAGCTGATTTATATCGACGGGTTTATTGGCAAAGCCATTCATGCCTGCTTTTTTAGCCGTAAGCTTATCTTGCTGTAATACGCTTGCTGTGAGCGCGATAATTGGCGTGTACTTAAGCTGCCTTTGGTTTTCTATTGCTCTTATTTTTTGTGCTGCTTGTATGCCATCACACAATGGCATATGTATATCCATTAAGATGACATCAAAGTCTTGCTCTTCAAATACTTTAATCGCTTCAAGTCCGTTTGACGCTTTGGTAACTGAATGCTGATCGCGTGACAGAAGCAAAGACAGTAGTTCTGTATTTTGCTCTATATCATCAACTACTAGCACTCTAAGTGCAGGCAGTTGGGTGTGTAGACCATCAAAATAATCAATTTTAGATTCGTCACCTAAAGTAAGCGGCAATGAAAAGTAAAAACAGGTGCCTTTACCTAGCTCACTTACTAAGTTTATTGTTCCGCCCATAAGCTCTACAAGTTGTTTACTTATAGTTGTACCAAGGCCTGTACCACCAAAGCGGCGGGTAGTAGTGCCATCGGCTTGTTCAAAAGGTTGAAATACAGCTTGAATACGATCTTTTGCAATACCAATTCCGGTATCTTGCACTTCAAAAAACAGATGCTGATTTTGTGTCATGCCAACGGTGACCGTAACAGAGCCTTCTTCGGTGAACTTAATCGCGTTACCAATTAGATTAGTGAGTACTTGTCTGAGTCGATCTGGGTCACCGTAGTACGTAGAACTTACTGATTCTTTAATATGGAGTTTAAGTTCTAAATCTTTCTTTTTAGCCTCTAACCAAAAAGTAGAAATAATACTGTCTATCACTGGTTTTAAGCTAAAGTGGGCTGGCTCAATGGTGAGCTTACCGCGTTCTAGTTTTGCAGAATCGAGAATTTCATTTAACAATCTTAGCAATGAACGCGCTGCATTATTTACGGTAACCAAGTGCTTTTGTTGTTCTTGATCAAGTGGGGTATCCATTAATAGATCGCTAAAACCTATTATAGAATTCATTGGGGTGCGTATTTCATGACTCATATTAGCCATAAAAGATTGCTTTGCATGAGCAGCTTCTTCAGCTTTAAATTTAGCTTGCTCAAGTTTTTCTTCATATTCTTTGCGTTCAGTAATATCGACTAAAACACCATCAATCCACTTTGGGTTGCCTTGAGCATCAAAGTCGATACTCCCTTTATCTAACAACCACAAAATTTTACCATTTCTATGTCTAATTCGGTATTCAATAGAATATTGAGACTTTGCATCAACAGCTTTAGTGACTTCATCAACTATTTGTTTTTGGTCTGATTTCAAGACCAAGTCATTAAACTCGATACAATGCTCTGTAAACTCATTTGGGTTATACCCTGTAAGCTCAATTATATTTGGACTAATAAATAACATAGTCCAGTTGTCATCAAACTTACATCTAAACGCTACTCCGGGCATGTTATCGATAAGAGAGCGGTATTTTTGTTCTTTCTCTTCTAAACTTTGTTGCAAAGCGCGTTGTTCGGTCAAGTCGGTAATAAAGCCAACATATAAAGGGTTATGGCCCGGCTGATTTACTTCGCCTATACCTAAGCGAATAGGAAAAACATGTCCGTTCATGTGTTTTGCATATACATCACGGTTTATGCCTATTATTTTACCTAGATCAACATTGTGAGCATTTAAGAGGTATTCGTCGTGGTGCTTGGCAATGTTATCGTCCATTAGCATTTTTACGTTTTTGCCTTGAACTTGGTTTTCTTGCCAGCCAAAAATTTTACTAGCGGCTTCATTAAAACTTAAAATAATACCAGCATGGTCAATGGTAACAATGCCATCTATAGCGGTACCTAAAATAGCATTTAGACGGGATTCTTTTGCCGACTTCTCCTCAAGTAGCATGCGATAGCGAACCATACCATTTATTACACCAACCACGCTTGTAATCGCGATAGTTGCTGTGGCGACTGCAATGGCGATAAAAGTTAGTCCTGCGGTTGCATTAGCATCATCATAGATTAGTGGCGATGTAGCTACAAAACGTGTAGCGGCCATACCCATGTAGTGCATACCAGCAACAGCACACCCTAAAATAACAGCGCTAATTGAGTTATTTTGAAGAGGTGATAAAGAGGGTAAAAAACGCTCAAGATTAAAGCGACTGTAAAGGGCTATAAAGGAGAGGGCTACAGCAACAATGATTGATAACGCAAAAATCAATGGATCATATCTAAGTAAAGGAGCAAGGTCCATTGCAGCCATGCCGCTATAATGCATAGTGCCAATGCCGGCTCCTAGTAACACAGAGCAAATCGACAATACTTTTAGATTCCCTTTACTATTTACTAGCATTGATACAGCGTACTGACATGCTATAAATGCTGGTATAAAAGAAAGGAGGGTGATTGTTGGATCATAATCAATATTAGTACACAGTGAAAAGGCAAGCATACCAATAAAGTGCATACTCCAAATACCAGCCGAAAAAACAGTAGCAGCGGTCACATTTGCTAAACGTTGGTAGCTAGGAAATTGAGTTTCTTTTGCGAGCTCTATAAGCCGAATGGTGAAAAAGGCTGCAAAAATAGCAATTAGCAATGACATTGAAACTAATAGAGGATCGTAAACGCCATTAATGATTAAGCTAGGATCTTGGTCTGTGATAAAAAAAGCTGATAACATAATGGCTCAAAATATAATCTTTATTTATCAAGTTTAATCTAATTAATTAATAAATAAACTGTTAATTCAATGAAGTGATTAAAATAACGAATTTATTACTTTTAGTTTTCTTTTATTTATCAGGCATTAGTTTTTTAGTTGGTGTTTTTTATTCTAATGTATTGCCTGTCACAGGACTAAGTTAGATTTATATGGTCATATTTAAGTTTCTATCGAGTAACCTTAATAAAACTAATGAATTGGCTTAACTAAGCGAAAATTACACTTTATTGGGTTTTATTAATTGCTGGTGAATTTTCTCGTAGCAATATCATTAATGAGTATGAAAGTGTTTGAATATCAGTTAAAGAAAAGTATAAAACGTAAAACGGTTGCCATTAAAGTACATAACAAGAAGGTGACTGTATATGCCCCTCAATTTGTTAGTAATAAACACATCCAAGAATGGCTTTTTGATAAGCAGGTGTGGGTAAATGCTCAATTAACTAAACAGCACAATATTGCTGATAGCAGACAGAACCCGCTCAAAGACAAACAAATTTTAATCTTTGATAGCATTATAAACATAGAATTTAAGCAAGGTACTAAGTCCGAAGTACTAAACTGTAACGACAGCTTGCTTATTACACACTCTTCGCGCGTTAAAAATACTTCGCAAAAATATCAGCAACTTCTTGAAGAATATTTAAAAGAGCAACTAACTGCATATATAGAAATGCGTTTAGCGTACTTCTGCGCACAAATGGGTGAAGAATTACCTACGAGTCTAAAAGTAGCTATTTATAAGCGAAAGTGGGGAAGTTGTAATAGTAAGCGAGAGCTAACATTTAATTTGCATTTAATCGGAGCCCCTTATCATGCTATTGATTATGTGATTGTTCACGAGTTAGCGCATTTACGTCACTTAAACCACAGCAAAGCTTTTTGGCAACACGTTGAGCATTTTTTTCCTAATTATAAAGCATCATCAACATGGCTAAAGAAAAACAGTATGAGTTTACAATGGGTGTTTTGAAG
>NZ_JACJEO010000028.1:0-56677 GCF_014164115.1 Pseudoalteromonas sp. SG45-2 | reverse complement strand
AAGAACGTTTTGAGTCGCTTTAGCGTCTCAAGGGATGCGAATAATACACCCTTTATTTTTCGAGTCAACACTTTGTTTTAAACTTTCTTTTTAGAAGATTTAAAACCGAAGTTTTATTTAACTCTGTGAGTAGTTCGTGCCTCGCTATGCGTTGCTGTTTCCCGTCTCAGTGGGGTCGCATTATAGGGAGATTCGAGCGGGGGTCAATGTTTTATTTCAGCTTTTTGACAATTAAATGAATTTAGTATGAAAGCTATACAAATAAAGGGCTACAGGATACTTTTAGTTTAAAAAACACGCACAATATAAGTATCTATTGATGAGGTATTAGTAAGGTTTAAACTAAGCTGTATGTTAAACAAACAACACACAGCTTTATTTTAAATTAAAGGTTTATTTAGATGCTATTTCCCATACGGCAATGGAGCCTGATATTTCATTTCCAACGATTAATAGTGGGTTTCCTGTAGCACTTTGCTCAGCTGGAACGAATTCCATTCCTTCAGGCGCTAAATCGCCTGTAATATTAGCGTCTTTAATTAAGCCTCTATTATAGAAGTAGTCTTCAAACTGCACATTATATGGATTGGTAATATCATAAACCATAATCCCACCCATACGCTCGAGCCCTATAAAAGCAAATGTACGATCGTCAATTTTACCAATAGTCAGCGCTTCTGGCTCTGCGCCTTTATCATCTGAACGTGAGTCACCTTTGTTTTCATCTTCATTGTTGTTAAATGCTTCACCATGAACCGATGCAGTAATACGACCTATATCATCGCCTGAATCAAACACCACCAGCCCATTGCTGTCCAAAATGGTAAACGAACGTGCACCATAAGCATAAAGCGATTCGTATTGACCATCATTATTAGTATCGCCTTTTATTGTTGTTACTTTTAAGCGACCAATATCGTTATCGTCGTTATTTAAGTAATCAAAATTAGCTGCAAGCGTTAAGTCTTCAACGCGGCTCTCATCTATATAAGCTAAGCAGCCGTCGTCTTTATCGTAATCAAGTCCCCCCTTTGCTATACAATCTGCTTCATCCGTTGTATCAAAAAAGTATTCTCTTGCGTCACCTTCGTTGGCAGTGACTATAAAGTTAGCGCCTTTCCAACTAAAGCTTGAGATAGTATCGGGCTGGTACATACCATAGAGCCCTGGGTATGATTTAAAATTAACGCCGCCATCTTTATCTGAGGCATCAAGTTGTAAGCTTGACCAATCTTTAAAGCCTAAGCCCTTTAGCTCAAGGCTGTTGTCTTGTAGGTTAACTATTGCAAGTGCATTGTTTTCTTGAATAGATACATAAGCGTATTTGTTATCTTTAGAAATGCTAACGTACTCGGGCTCTAAATCCATAGCTACTGTGGTATTTATCAGATTACCGTTAATAGTACGACCATTGGGGTTTGCAAAAACGACCCCTTGCGCTTCTAGTTCGGTTTGTTTGTTGCTATAGGCTTTAAAATCAATATTTATTGCCGTATCGGCTATTACATTATTTGTTATATCGATAATACTAATAGAACCTTCAGGATCTACGCTGTAGTCGCCACTTGGTTCACCTTCGTTAGCAACCACTGCCTTTGCGCCATCATGGGTGAACGTCACCATGTCTGGTAAAAATCCGACTGTAACATTTTTAATAAATACAGGTGAGTCGCCGCTTATATCGTAAAAAGCAATTTGACCTGCATCACCCGTGCTTTTAGCAGCCATTGCGACCGCTAGTAAATTATTATTTTCATCAATAGCAATGCTGTTTGCATCGCCTTGGGTATGCTCGTTTAAAGACAACGTAATAACGGACGTTAAATTTGTGGCGCTGATAACCCCTTCGTTATCTTTAACGAGTGCGGCAGTATCAAAGGTATCGGCGGGTAAAATATTAATAACAGCGTCATCGCCTGAACTGTTAATAGCGTAAATCCATTTTTTAGATGCTTGGTAAGCAACTATTTCAGCGGCACCTTCTGGACTTTGTGCATTTAATACTCCTCTTCCTACGAGGCTAATATTTAATACTGAATTAGCATTTACACCATTTATCCCATTTGCGCCTTGTTCTCCCTGTAATCCTTGAGAGCCGTTTTGGCCATCGTCACCATCAAGTGAGCAACCAGTAAGAACAGATATAAGTGACAGCGCAATAATTGATTTTTTAAACATTTGATTTTCCTTAGTATTGTATTTGCTAAATATCAACACACAGGCATGACAAGATTATGGCAATTTTATTTTGATTAGCTTTCGGCAATAAAAAAGCGAGTATATAACTCGCTTGAAGCTAAGGAGTACTTATTGCCCATGAAAGCAGGTTTGTAGCTAAAACCTATTAATATACTCATTACGCCTTTTTCGAGTTTCTTTTATAAACTCTTTTAGCTCATCAACAGAAGGCTCAATACCTTGTTGGTTTTTTTGCTCGAACCAATCGGCTATATCACTGATTATGACAGAGCCATCTTGTAAGCATAACTCATCGTTTTTTAGCCAAACATCAGGTGCTCGAAGTGAGGATCCTGTATACCAACTACAATAAGTGTAACCTTTGCTTTTTAAATTAGACTCTATGACAAGATTCGTCGGGATTGATAGAATTAATAAAACAATTAAACCTACAACTGCACTTTTAAATGCATTAATTAAAGTTAACTTTATATCAAACCCCAAAAAACGCTGTAAAGTCGATAAAAACGTTAGAAATAGGCAAGGTAATAATAAAAAAGATAATAGTATGGTGGCTTGCTCTTTGATAAAAAATTGAGGCTGACTAACTAAAAATATAGTTTCCACTTCGGAAAAAAAGTTTAAGGCTATTTTGTAGCACAGCCCTCCACTAGCAATTAACAAGAAAAAAACAGATGCTAATTCTTTAATATTTACAAGAGATAACTTTTTATCTGCTTTTTTCCATTCTAAAAACTTCACAAGTTATAAGACCTAGTTTTTTTAAACATAGGAACTCCAAAGATTTCATGTAAAAATTCATTTGGATTTTCTTTATATTCGCTATTAATTTTTTGCGCTCCAGCCTTAATTTTAATTACACCACTCTGTATCTTATTTTCAATATTTCTTAACTCATCAGAAAGTACTTTTACATAATTACTGGTATCCGAAAATGCAATTGAAAAAGCCACCCCTACGATTACAACAACCAACAAGGGCATTAATAATGTAGCAGCAATTATTGTTGCTAAACCAGCTGCCGATGCGACACCTAATATTGTACTAATAGTCACAATAGCGGCTCCAACTACAGCCATATCTACGGCTACACCTGCCACTAAGTCATGCCATTTTTTTGATCGTTTAAAAGATAGTCTGTAGCATGAAATGTCACTGAAATTACTAGAGTGAGTACAAACCCACCCTTTATGGCTTTTACAGCTTCTAATTTACCGACACCGATAGTAAAAAGTTTGGGGTTACTTGCTAAATAACGAGTACCCGTTAAATGAGCTCTGATACCAGGGTAAGAAGACATTATAATAGCGGGGGAACCATTATAAACTTTAATTTTAAACTTACCGAAAACACTACCTTGGCGCTGCATTGCAGCCGCTATAATGGCTAATGCCTTCATATCATCAAATAAAGGGTATAACCCACCTCCTGTCTTTAATGGATCGTTAATTCGTTTCTATTTACCTGATAGAAGACTTTTAATTTGATTTTGACGTTGCCTTTCGGCAATAGCACAGCGAGCATATGCTGATATAAGAGTTCCTTGAGGGTATTTTTTAATCCGTTAACCATTAGTTTAAATAACAGCCAAAATATAAACAATAAAAAAGCGAGTATATAACTCGCTTTAAAAAGGTGTTGGCTTATTATTTTTTAACTGGGCGTTTCCAACCCGTTAAATTACGCTGTTTAGAGCGTGCTATTGCTAATTGGTTATCTTCAACGGTACTGGTGATCACAGAGCCTGCACCAATTGTTGCAGTTGCACCTATATTTACTGGGGCAACGAGTGATGAATTAGAGCCAATAAAAGCATTATCGCCAATAATAGTTTTTGATTTATTAACACCATCGTAATTGCAGGTAATAGTACCAGCGCCAATATTCACCTTTTCGCCAATTTCAGCATCACCTAAGTAACTTAAGTGGTTGGCTTTTGAGCCTTTGCCTAAACGGGTTTTTTTCATCTCAACAAAGTTACCAATGTGTGAGTCTTCTTCCATAACAGCGCCAGGGCGAAGGCGAGCATAAGGGCCCAGCGTACATTTAGCAGCTACGCTTGCATCTTCAATTAGGGTATTAGCCTTTATTACCACGTTATCGCCTATGGTACAGTTTTTAAGTACACAGTTAGGGCCAATTTGTACATTGTTACCAAGGGTCACATTACCTTCAAAGATAACGTTTATATCAACTAATACGTCTTCGCCTGTTTTAACATTGCCACGCACATCTATACGGGCAGGGTCGGCCAGGGTAGCGCCATTTAACATTAACTCTTCTGCTTGCCATGCTTGGTAAGCGCGCTCTAAGCCTGCAAGTTGTACACGGTTATTTGCGCCTTCAACTTCCATTGCATGATCTGGCTGCGCGGAAGTGATCTCTACGCCTTCACTGTGAGCCATTGCAACGATATCTGTTAAGTAGTACTCGCCTTGTGCATTATTGTTAGATAAGTTACCTAACCATGTTTTTAATAGCTTACCGTTAACAGCCATAATGCCTGTATTTACTTCGTTAATAAGTAACTGCTCTGAGCTTGCATCTTTTTGCTCAACAATACCGACTAACTTACCACCAACACGAAGCATGCGACCATAGCCATTTGGGTTTACCAAATTTACCGTTAATACCGCTAAACCATTTTTAGGTGTTGCAGCTAATAAACGCTCTAGAGTTGATTGTTTTGTTAGCGGTACATCGCCGTATAAAATCAATACTGTGTCTTCATCGTTAATATGAGAGTTGGCTTGCGCTACTGCGTGGCCAGTACCGAGTTGTTCTGCTTGAAGTACCCAATTTACATCGTTATCGGCAAGTTGTTGTTGTAATAGATCGCCGCCGTGTCCGTAAACTAAGTTTGTAGTCGTTGCACCTAATGCCATCGCATTATCAATAACGTGCTGTACCATTGGTTTACCTGCAACATTGTGCAAAACTTTAGGTAGAGCAGAGCGCATACGAGTACCTTTACCCGCAGCAAGAATAACAGTTGTTAGAGCCATTAAAACAATTTCCTTTTTCCGTTGTTTTAGCTAAATAAGTATTATGTTTGTGCAGAAGATTACGTAAATCACTTCTTGTGCAGATACTCAGTAGGTTAGTTTATTCGTACTGAATCTTGACTGAAAAACACACTTAATTGGATGACGTTATTGTAGCGAGGATTGGTGAAGGATATAAGTGATAAAGCACAGATAATAGTCTGATAGACCTGTTATTTAACAATTATAAATAAGCGATACACCATGTTTAAATTACAGACACAAAAAAGCCCACATAAAGTGGGCTTTTCAAAACCGGATAGGCTTACTTGTGACGTAATTGCTGAATTACGCGTAACTGAGCAACTGCTTCTGCCAGTCGCGTAGCCGCTTGTTGATAATCAAACTCAACAGCTGACGAATTCGCCATATGTTCTTCAGCTTCACGTTTAGCTTTTTGTACAGAATCTTCATCTAAATCTTCACCACGAACCGCAGTATCTGCAAGAATCGTGATGTGATTTGGTTGAACTTCTAATGTACCGCCAGCAACATATAACACATCTTCGTGACCATATTGCTTAACTAAACGTACCATACCAGGTTTAAGGGCAGTTAGTAGTGGAGCATGACCTAGGTTTACACCCAGCTCGCCTTCACTACCAGATACTTGAATCGATTCAACAAGACCAGAGAACAAGCTCTGCTCTGCGCTTACTACGTCAAGATGTACAGTCATAGCTGTCATACTACCCTCCTAGTTACATGCCTTTGGCTTTTTCTTGAGCTTCTTCGATAGAGCCAACCATGTAAAACGCTTGCTCTGGAAGCTCATCAAACTCGCCGTTTAAAATGCCTTTGAAGCCAGCAATTGTATCTTTCAGTGATACGTATTTACCAGACGCGCCTGTAAACACCTCTGCCACGAAGAATGGCTGAGATAGGAAACGTTGGATTTTACGTGCACGAGATACAAGTTGCTTATCTTCGTCAGAAAGCTCGTCCATACCTAGGATTGCAATGATGTCTTTAAGTTCTTTGTAACGCTGAAGAACTGTTTGAACGCCACGTGCTGTATCGTAGTGCTCTTGACCAATTACTTGTGGGTCAAGTTGACGCGAAGATGAATCAAGTGGATCTACCGCTGGGTAGATACCAAGTGATGCGATATCACGTGAAAGTACTACTGTTGCGTCTAAGTGAGCAAAGGTAGTTGCTGGAGATGGATCCGTTAAATCATCCGCAGGTACGTATACCGCTTGGATTGATGTAATTGAACCAGTCTTAGTTGAAGCGATACGCTCTTGAAGCACACCCATTTCTTCAGCAAGTGTAGGCTGGTAACCTACCGCTGACGGCATACGACCAAGAAGTGCAGATACTTCAGTACCAGCAAGTGTATAACGGTAGATATTATCTACGAAGAAAAGTACATCGCGACCTTCATCACGGAACTTTTCAGCCATAGTAAGGCCTGTTAACGCTACGCGTAAACGGTTACCTGGAGGCTCGTTCATCTGACCGTATACAAGCGATACTTTATCAAGTACGTTTGAATCGTTCATCTCATGGTAGAAATCGTTACCCTCACGTGTACGCTCACCAACACCTGCGAATACTGAGTAGCCGCTGTGCTCGATTGCGATGTTACGGATAAGTTCCATCATGTTTACAGTTTTACCAACACCGGCACCACCGAATAAACCAACTTTACCACCTTTAGCAAACGGACATACAAGGTCGATAACCTTGATACCAGTTTCTAAAAGCTCAACTGAACTTGATTGCTCTTCGTATGAAGGCGCTGCACGGTGAATAGACATACGGTCTTCTTCGCCGATTGGACCCGCTTCATCGATTGGCTCACCAAGTACGTTCATGATACGACCAAGTGTTGCTTTACCAACTGGAACTTGAATCGATTCACCTGTATTCATAACTAAAGCACTACGACGTAAACCATCAGTAGTACCCATAGCGATAGTACGCACTACACCGCCACCTAGCTGTTGTTGAACTTCTAAAGTCAAACCAGCTAAATCGCCATCTGTTACTCTTAGTGCGTGGTATACCGCTGGCACGCTATCTTGTGGAAATTCAATATCCACAACGGCGCCGATAATTTGGACGACCTTACCTAAACTCATGTCTATTCCTCTCGTTAATCTTTACCCGAAGCATTAAACTGCTGCTGAGCCAGAACAAATCTCACTAATTTCTTGTGTGATTGCTGCTTGGCGAGCCTTGTTATAAACAAGCTGTAGCTCGTCCATAAGGTCACCTGCGTTATCAGTTGCAGCTTTCATTGCAACCATACGAGCAGCCTGTTCTGAGGCAGCATTTTCTACCACACCTTGGTATGCTTGAGACTCAATAAAGCGTACTAACAAAGACTCTAAAATAGCCTCTGGGTTTGGCTCGTATAAGTAATCCCATGTGTGAGCAGATACTTCTTCTTCAGCTTTTGGCAAAGGGAGTAACTGATCTATAATTGGCTCTTGCTTCATGGTATTAACGAATTTGTTATATACCAAGAATAAACGGTCTATTTTGCCTTCAGAAAATGCATCAAGCATAATTTTTACAGGACCAATAACGTCTTGTACTGAAGGTTTATCTCCTAGGCCCGCTTTTTTAGCGAGTAGTTGACCACCAAAACGTTGAAAGAAGCCTGCTGCCTTACTACCTAAAGTAGCAAATTCAGCATCAACACCTTTCTCTTTCCACGCTTTAACATCAAGTGCAACTTTCTTAAACTCGTTTGAGTTTAGACCGCCACACAGACCACGGTCTGTAGAGATAACAATATAACCAACTCGTTTCACTTCACGTTCTTTTAAGAACGGGTGAGTAAAATCAAGATTTGCTTGAGCAACACGACCAATTACTTCACGTAATTTATTAGCGTATGGACGGCTTGAAGCAACGCGTTCTTGCGCCCTTTTCATTTTAGACGCAGCAACCATTTCCATTGCGCTAGTGATCTTTTGAGTATTTTTAATACTCCCGATCTTGCTTTTAATCTCTTTTCCGCTGGCCATGACTCTCTCTCCGAATCAAGGTGTGCTTTAGTTTCCTAAAGCGCACCATTAATAACTAAATTACCAAGTTTGCGTAGACTTGAACTTCGTAAGAAGTTCTTTAAGCTGCGCTTCGATCTCGGCATTCAAGTTACCAGTTTCATTGATTTGAGCCACAAGCTCTGCGTATGTGCTAGTTGCATAAGAAAGTAAAGCTGCTTCAAAGTCACCGATTTTCGCGATTTCGATGTCTTGAAGGAAGCCTTTTTCAGCAGCAAATAACGATAAAGACATTTCAGCAACAGACATTGGCGCGTACTGTTTCTGCTTCATTAGCTCTGTTACACGCTCACCATGCTCAAGTTGAGCACGAGTTGCATCATCAAGGTCAGACGCGAACTGCGAGAACGCAGCTAATTCACGGTACTGAGCTAGGGCTAGACGAATACCGCCACCTAGTTTCTTAACGATTTTAGTTTGTGCAGCACCACCAACACGCGATACCGAGATACCAGCATTTACTGCCGGACGGATACCTGAGTTGAATAAGTCAGTTTCTAAGAAGATCTGACCATCGGTGATAGAGATAACGTTAGTCGGTACGAACGCAGAAACGTCGCCGCCTTGAGTTTCAATGATTGGCAATGCCGTCAATGAACCAGTTTTACCTTTCACTTCACCATTAGTGAACTTTTCAACGTAATCTGCGTTTACACGCGATGCACGCTCTAAAAGACGAGAGTGAAGGTAGAATACGTCACCTGGGTATGCTTCACGGCCTGGTGGACGCTTAAGTAGTAATGAAATTTGACGGTAAGCAACTGCTTGCTTAGACAAATCATCATATACGATTAATGCGTTTTCACCACGGTCACGGAAGTATTCACCCATAGTACAGCCCGCGAACGGTGCTAAGTACTGAAGTGCCGCAGATTCAGAAGCAGATGCAACAACTACGATAGTATTTGCTAGTGCACCATGCTCTTCTAATTTACGAACTACGTTTGCAATAGTAGATGCTTTTTGACCAATCGCAACGTACACACACTTAACGCCTGTGTCTTTTTGATTGATGATTGCATCGATTGCTAGTGCAGTTTTACCTGTTTGACGGTCACCGATGATAAGTTCACGTTGACCACGACCAACTGGAATCATCGCATCGATAGATTTATAACCAGTTTGAACTGGCTCATCTACTGATTTACGCTCGATTACACCAGGTGCAATTTTTTCTACAGGTTCAAACCCGTCGTTATCTAAAGCGCCTTTACCATCGATTGGAGCACCTAGTGTGTTTACAACACGACCAAGTAGACCAGGACCAACAGGAACTTCTAAAATACGACCAGTTGTATATACTTTTACGCCTTCAGTAAGGTCAGCGTACGGACCCATTACTACTGCACCAATTGAGTCGCGCTCAAGGTTTAGTGCGATAGCATAACGGCTGCCAGGAAGCTCAATCATTTCACCTTGCATACAGTCAGCAAGACCGTGGATGCGGATGATACCGTCAGTAACAGATACAATAGTACCTTCGTTACGAGCTTCACTTACAACTTCGAACTTCTCAATACGTTGTTTGATCAGATCTGAAATTTCAGTGGAATTAAGTTGCATGCTCTTTTTCCCAATTACGATTGTAGTGTTGTAGCTAAGCGGCTTAATTTACCGCGAATAGTACCGTCGATTACAGTGTCGCCAGACCTAATAATAAGTCCACCAACCACTGACGCGTCTTCACTACAATTCAGCTTAACTTTGCGTGCGAAACGTTTTTCAAGTGCCGCTACCAATGACTCTTGTTGCGCAGCAACAAGAGGAGTTGCAGAAATCACATCTACTTCGATTTCTTTATCGTATTCTGCTTTAAATTCAGCAAATAACTCAGCAACGTCAGGTAGAGCTGTCAAACGTCCATTTTCAGCCATCACCTTAACTAGGTTCTGACCTTGTTCGTTGAGCTGCTCAGCACAAAGTTGAATAAATAATTCAGCTTGTGCAGTAGCTGTAGGCATACCTGCTAAAGCAGATGATGCTTGTTCATTGCTGGCTACGTGGCCTGCAAAGAACAACATATCATTCCAGCTTTCTAGAGTGCCTTTCTCAACGGCAAGTTCAAAAGCCGCTTTAGCGTATGGGCGAGCGATAGTAGTCAAATTAGACATGCTCATACCCTCCTAATTACAGCTCAGCGACAAGTTTTTCAACGATGTCACTATGTGCGGCTTGATTAATTTCACGCTCTAAAATACGTTCTGCACCAATCACTGCCAGAGTTGCTACTTGCTTACGTAGCTCTTCTGTTATGCGATTACGTTCAGACTCAACTTCAGAGTGCCCTTGAGCAATGATACTTTCACGCTCTTGCTGACCACGAAGTGTTTCTTCGTCAACAATTAGCACTGCACGCTTTTTAGCTTGATCAATGATATCAGCCGCTTGAGCTTTTGCATCTTTAAGCTGTTCAGCAGCTTTCTTTTGCGCAAGTTCTAAGTCTTTTTCGGCTCTATCAGAGGCAGCTAAACCATCTTCGATTTTTTTCTGGCGAGCTTCAATTGCACCGTTTAGTGGTGGCCATACGTATTTCATACAAAATAATACGAACACCGTAAACGCAATCAATTCACCGATAAGAGTGGCGTTTAAGTTCACAACCGCTCCTCCTTAAATAGTAAGCTGTTCAAAAAATAAAATTAAAGTACGAACAACAATACCATAGCGATACCAACACCAATCATTGCTACAGCATCGATTAGACCAGCAAGAATAAACATCTTAACTTGTAGCGAAGGTGCAAGCTCAGGTTGACGCGCACATGCTTCAAGGAATTTACCGCCCATGTTACCAAAACCGATTGCTGTGCCGATTGCACCAAAGCCGATTAGTAAAGCTACTGCGATATACTTAAGACCTAATACTAGTTCCATTTTTTTCTCCAAAGTTTCAATTGTAAATTAAAGTTAAATATTAAAGGTTGTAAAAATTAGTGATTATCTGAGCTTGCCATACTTAGGTATACAATCGTAAGCATCATAAATACGAATGCTTGCAATACAATTACTAAGATGTGGAATACAGCCCAAACAAAATGCAATGGTAATTGCATAAATCCGATAGCGCCGATCAAGATGAAAATCAATTCACCTGCATATAAGTTACCAAACAAACGTAGCGCTAATGAAAACGGTTTAGAAACCAGCGCAATCAGTTCAAGTAATAAGTTAAACGGGATTAAAAGGATTTGTAGTGCAGTATTATTTGAACTAAACGGGTGAAGTGTTAGCTCTTTAATAAAACCACCGATGCCTTTTATTTTAATTGAGTAGCCTATCATTAAAATAAATACACCCAGCGCTAGCGCTGCAGTCATATTAATGTCTGTCGTTGGTACAATTTTCATGTACACATCGTGTGAATCCATACCAAACGCAGTTTCACCAACAAAACCAGCTAATGCAGGTAAAAAGTCAACCGGTATTAAATCCATTAAGTTCATTAAAAATATCCAAACGAATATTGTTAATGCTAATGGTGCAATAAGCTTGCTTTTACCATGGAAAGTATCACGTACGTTGTCACCAACAAACTCTACTACCATTTCAATGAAACATTGAAATTTTCCAGGTACACCTAGTGTTGATTTTTTAGCGGCACTACGAAAGATCCATAAAAATATAAGACCTAAACCGATAGACCATGCGAGGGTATCTATATGCCATGTCCAGAAACCACTATCCGTACATGCTTTATTGAAGGCGAGACCTGTATCGGTCGAACACATCTTAGCATTGGTCAAATGGTGCTGGATATGGCCAGATAGAGTAACTTCTTCTGCTGCCATGTTATATCCCAAAGTTAATGTTTAAAAAAAACGGGTGCGAACAATCCAGTAAAGAGCGCCAGTATATAAGTACTAAAAAAGGGTAATAAAATTACCGGAAAATGCTTCAGTACTAGCGCAAACAATACAATTGTTAGCATAAATTTTAATCCGTTGCCGCGTTTCAACGAGGCATACGCTTGATTTGCTCGACTTGCACCCATATGTCGGAATGCATAAAGACCAAATACAAAGTGCGGAAGTACTGCGACAACTCCACCAGCGAGTGATGAAAGCGCGGCATTGACTCCCGAACTAAAACAAATAATTACAGCAGCAACTAATGCTACAACACCCTGAAGGCAAATTAACTTTAATACGGCAAGTCGATATGGACTCGCTAACTTATCAGTCACGTTTAGTTAACCTTTATTGCGTTCTAATTGTTAGGGTGTGAAAACTGGCGAAATTATACTTAATCCTGCCAGTTTTGCAACTTGAGTAGACGCTTTGTAACACGAAATAGCTACAAATGTCCCTTTTTAGACATGTAGAAAACTAATGGTGGGTATTGTCTTGATTAATGCGATTTAAAATGCCGTCAAGTTCGTCCAAATTAGTATAAGAAATAACAAGCTTACCTTTGCCTTTTTTGTTGTAATTTATTTCTACTTTGGCACCTAGGTTTTCAGCGAGTTGTTGCTCTAACTGTTTAACATCTGGATCTTTTTCAGCTATTTCTTTAGCTGGCACGGGTTCTAAAATTGAACGAACTAACTTCTCGGTTTCACGAACGGTTAGTGCTTTAGCAACAGCTAAACGAGCAGCATCTGATTGTGCTTCTCCCTCAAGGGCTAATAAACAGCGAGCGTGCCCCATTTCAATGTCGCCATGTTCTAACAGAATTTTTACATCACTGTTTAAATTATTTAAACGAAGTAAGTTAGTTACTGTAGTGCGTGATTTGCCAACCGCATCTGCTACTTGCTGATGTGTTAGTTCAAATTCACTAAGTAAGCGATTTAACGCAACCGCTTCTTCCATGGCATTTAAGTCTTCACGTTGAATATTTTCTATTAGCGCAATAGCAACTGCAGCTTCATCTGGTACGTCTTTAATAATACAAGGTACTGTTTCAAGCTTAGCTATTTGCGCTGCACGCCAACGACGCTCACCGGCGATAATTTCAAAACTATTCTGTGCAATAGGGCGCACGACTATAGGTTGAATAATACCTTGTGAGCGAATAGAACTAGCAAGCTCTTCTAGTGCCTCTTCGGACATGTCTTTACGAGGTTGATATTTACCAGAGTGTAAAAACTCGATTGGGAGTTTTTGTAATTCACTGTTATTTGGCCCAGCCGCATTTTTTACAGCTTCAGTCACGTTTGATGTGTCTTTTTCCTTGCTTGCGCTCGGTGTAGGCTTTGACGAACTTAAAAGTGCATCGAGTCCTCGGCCTAAACCTCGTTTTTTAGCAGACATGTTATTTTTTTACCTCAAAGTTAGGCGACAACGGACGCTGTTTTTTCTTTTCTACGTAACATTTCACCAGCGAGTGCTAAATATGCTTTAGCGCCACTTGATGCCCGGTCATAATACATAGCAGGTGTACCAAAACTAGGTGCCTCTGCTAAACGAACATTACGCGGGATCACCGTACGGTATACTTTGTCGCCAAAATGTTGTTTTAATTGTTCTGATACGTCATTCGCTAAACGGTTACGCGGATCGTACATAGTACGAAGTATGCCTTCAATTTGTAAGCTAGGGTTTACTAACTTAGCAAGCTGCGTAATCGTATCCATTAATGCGGTTAACCCTTCAAGTGCATAATACTCACACTGCATTGGCACTAAAATAGAATCAGCTGCGGCCATTGCGTTAACAGTTAACATATTTAAAGAGGGTGGACAGTCGATAAAAATAAATTCGTACTGATCCTGAATTTTTTCAAGTGCGTTACGTAAACGCACTTCACGGGCAAATAATTCCATAAGTTTAACTTCTGCAGCGGTTACATCACCGTTTGCAGCAATCATATGGTATTCGCCAGACGTTTCTTTGATAATAACGTCTTCTATAGGTTTATCTTCAATGAGTAAGTCGTAAATAGTTGGTACGTCGCCGTACTTATCTACGCCACTTCCCATAGTCGCATTGCCTTGCGGATCGAGATCAATTAACAGCACTTTACGTTTCGTTGCAGCCATAGACGCAGCGAGGTTAACAGCGGTTGTAGTTTTACCCACTCCACCTTTTTGATTTGCTAATGCGATGACTTTTGCCACAGTGTCTCTGATCCCTAGTCTTTAGAAAGAATAATTAAATGTCGTTGTGCATCTAACTTAGGTACTTCTAATGCAATTTTTTGCTCAAACTTAACGCCAGTAGGTAATGACTCTAGCTCTTCACTAGGGAACACACCTTTAAGCGCTATAAATTTACCCGAATGATCAATTAAGTGCGAACACCAGTCAACCATATCTTGTAATGAAGCAAATGCACGACTGAGTACGCCATCTAATTTAACACTTGGCTGATATTCTTCAACTCTTGACTGAACAGGTGTTACGTTATCAAGGCCAAGCTCATGTTTAACATGCATTAAAAAGCGAACGCGTTTACCTAGACTATCTAGTAACACAAATTGTGTGTTAGGTAATGCAATCGCTAATACAATGCCCGGAAGGCCAGGCCCTGTGCCAACATCAATATAATGATGACCGGGTAAGTGAGGTGCAACAACTAAACTATCCATAATATGCTTAATCATCATTTCTTCAGGTAAGCGTACCGAAGTTAAATTATAAGCTTTATTCCACTTATCTAATAACTCGACGTAACGAACTAGCTGTTGCTGTTGTTTTTCCGTTAGCGCAATATCAGTTTGCGCTAACAATGTAGTTAATTGTTGCTGTAACACTATGTACCCTTATCGTTACGCAGATTTGCGTAATAAGCCTTGCTTCTTCAGATACACTAATAATAGCGAAATCGCCGCTGGGGTGATACCAGAAATACGCGATGCTTGGCCAATAGTGTCTGGACGTGACTCAATAAGCTTAGCAACAACCTCATTTGATAAACCTGATACAGTTTTGTAATCAAACTCTTTTGGTAAAATTGTTTGCTCATGACGAAGCTGCTTATTGATCTCATCTTGTTGACGCGCAATATAGCCTGCGTATTTAGTATGGATCTCAACTTGTTCAAGTGCTGCTACGTTTGTAAATTCAGATCCTAAACCGTCAATAGCCATAAGATCGTTATAACGAATCTCTGGACGACGAAGTAATTCTTCTAAACTTGCTTCACGAGTTAATGGTGTTTTTAGTAATGCATTTACTTGATCAACAACGACGTGATCTTTATGAATCCACGTATCTTTAATGCGTTGCTTCTCTTTTTCGATTACTTCCATTTTTTCGTTAAATGCCTGCCAACGTTCGTCATTAACTAAACCCAGCTCACGGCCTTTTTCAGTTAAGCGAATATCTGCATTATCTTCACGAAGTAGTAAACGGTATTCGGCACGGCTAGTAAACATGCGGTACGGTTCTTTCGTACCTAGTGTTGCTAAGTCGTCAATTAATACACCCACGTAAGCTTCATCGCGACGTGGTGTCCAAGAATCTTTACCTTGCACTTTTAACGCAGCATTCATACCTGCAATTAAGCCTTGTGCACCCGCTTCTTCATAACCGGTAGTGCCGTTAATTTGACCCGCGAAAAATAAGCCTTCGATAAATTTTGTTTCTAAAGACTGTTTTAAGTCGCGTGGATCAAAGTAGTCATATTCTATTGCATAGCCTGGTCGACAAATATGTGCATTTTCAAAACCAGAAATAGATTGCACAATCTCAAGTTGTACATCAAACGGTAAACTAGTAGAAATACCATTTGGATATAATTCGTATGATGTTAAGCCTTCAGGTTCAACAAATATTTGGTGCTTATCTTTATCCGCAAAACGTACAATTTTATCTTCAATTGATGGGCAGTAGCGTGGACCAATACCTTCAATAACACCTGAGTACATAGGTGAGCGATGTAGGTTTTTACGAATAACATCATGTGTTTTTTCGTTGGTGTAAGTGATGTAACACGGTATTTGTTGTGGGTGATCTGATTGTTTACCCATAAATGAAAATACAGGTGTTGGCATATCACCAGGCTGTGCTTCCATTTTTGTAAAATCAACAGTACGTGCATCAATACGTGGCGGAGTACCTGTTTTTAAACGATCCACTCTAAAAGGGTGTTCGCGTAAACGTTCAGCCAATGCAATCGATGGTGGATCACCAGCACGACCGCCTTTGTAATTTTCTAAACCAATGTGTATTTGGCCACCTAAAAAAGTACCCACGGTTAAAACAACACTTGGAGCACTAAAACGTAAACCCATTTGAGTTACTACGCCAGTAACACGATCGTTTTCAACAATAAGATCATCACATGATTGTTGAAAAATCTTAAGGTTATCTTGATTTTGTAATGTTGTTTGAATAGCTGCTTTGTACAAAGCGCGATCTGCTTGTGCTCGAGTTGCACGAACAGCAGGTCCTTTTGAAGAGTTTAGTGTGCGAAATTGGATCCCGCCTTTGTCAATGGCCTGTGCCATTGCACCGCCAAGCGCATCAATTTCTTTTACCAAATGACCTTTGCCAATCCCACCAATCGCTGGGTTACAAGACATTTGACCAAGGGTATCCATATTGTGAGTCAGTAGCAGGGTATTCATCCCCATACGGGCAGCTGCTAATGCGGCTTCAGTGCCAGCATGTCCACCACCTACTACGATAACGTCAAAATTTTCGTGAAAAATCATTAATGGGATCCTACTTAAATCAAACCGGTAAACTTCAAAAGGGAGCGTATTCTACCTAGAAATTGGCAGAAGATAAATGATTAAACATAGAGCAAGATCTAAGTATGTGATCTCTAATAATATAAAGGATCTTTTAAAGAGATCTTTTATTACTATAACTACTACTGATCAGCTTTTCTGTTGATAAGGTTTAGATCTTCATTTAAAACATGAAATTAGATCAGATCTAAAGGTGTTAATATGATCGGATCATCCCGCAAATAAGCTCTGATCAAAAAGGCACCTTATGCACAGGGCTGAATCAGTTGGATCTTATCCCATGGATAAGCATGCTTTAAAAAGCAGTTTATTCAATCTTTATCCACAAAATCTATTAAATTATTAGTAAATTGTGGGTAACTTTATATATAACTTTTTACTTGATCTATCTATTTTAAGCCTGTTTTGGTTATCCAAGAGTCTAACCATGCTAATGCTGTGTCTTCTGGTAGTGCTTCATCGAGAATATTAAGCTCTAAGCGTTCTGCTACTTTTATAGCGCCTTTTTGAGATAATAAGGCATCTATATTACGTCCAGCTTGGTTGTAAGTGTCATAACTGGTATCACCTAAAGCGATTACTGAGTATTTTAATTCTGATAAATCATTAGCTTGAGTCACATCTTCAACAAAGCTAATAAAGTTTTCAGGATAATCACCTGCACCATAAGTAGATGTGCAAATTAACCAAATAGTATTTTGCTGATCTATATCGCTAAATTCAGGTTGATCATGTAGTTGTGTAGTAATACCAAGGTTATTAAGCGCGTCGCTTAGTTGCTCTGCAACATACTCGGCTGATCCCATTTGGCTGCCAACAATAAGATTTACTGAACTCATGAATATTAGTGATCACATTGGTTTTAATTGCTGCCTATGATAACTGAGTGTGAGTAACAGTAAAGTTAAGAGTGCTTTTTTGTATAACTATTTTTGTGCTAATTTTACTCTTATTTGAAAGTGCCTCCTTAAGTTTTTGATATTATAGGAATTAACAAAATATCTTTAAATGTAATCTTCTGATCAAGTTGTTGATAACAGTGGGGAAAGCTCTGTTTAAACACACCTTTTAGGTTGTTTAATAATCGCTAAGTTATTGATATTACTATTTAGTGAAAGATTTAATTATAAATCTAGGCATAAAAAGCACAAGGTGATCATAATGTGGATATAAAGGTTGTTGATAACCTTAAATTTAGATCGAAAATAATTTTATTAAATGATCTAATTGAGCTGATCTAACGAAATTAATTAAAAATAAGCTTATAAACAGATAATTTTTAATAGAACATTAGGTTTTTCTCTGCGAGGTGGCTCAATTTACTATTTATTTGAGCTAAAAATTAG
Organism: Pseudoalteromonas sp. SG45-2; assembly: GCF_014164115.1. Taxonomy (NCBI): domain Bacteria; kingdom Pseudomonadati; phylum Pseudomonadota; class Gammaproteobacteria; order Alteromonadales; family Pseudoalteromonadaceae; genus Pseudoalteromonas; species Pseudoalteromonas sp. SG45-2. Next base: position 38,432 of record NZ_JACJEO010000028.1, on the reverse strand, counting down.
GTTTTGTGGATAAGTGATCTCAATATATTTAATTTAATGCGTATTTATAGCTGCTTTTTTTATGTATTTTGCTGGTGGATTAGTAGATCAAAAGTTTGATGCACTCAAATCTCGAGTCATTTTTATTAAAAAGCCGCAGTGATCGTCTGTCCATATGTTGTATAAAGTTGATTATTTAGAGTGTTTATCGTCACGTTTTAGCTCTTAAATTGAGCAAATAACATTAGTTTTTATGAGCTAGGTAATTATAAAAAAGCTATTTATAACTAACTTTTGTGTGGAGGATAACGATTTTAAAACGTATTTTTGTTTGAAATATGTATCGGTTTTGACCTTAAAATGGGTGTTACTTGCGCTATTAATACCTTACTTAAAGGCTCTTTTCACTGTCTAATCTACATGATCTGGCTGGTAATAACTATCGCTTTGGGTATGATTTTATTGGCAGAACTGGCTGGGATTGACGGTATAAATACATATTTTATAGTGAATATTTTACATAAAAAAGAGCACCTAAGTGCTCTTATAATAAACATATATCTGTAATGAGGTGCTTATTTACCAATACAAAATGAGCTAAATATCTTGCCAAGTAAGTCGTCTGAGGTAAATTCACCGGTTATTTCGTTTAAATACTGCTGTGTTAAACGTAGTTCTTCAGCCAATATTTCACCAGCAATGTGCATTTCTAATTGTGTTTTACCTGTTTCTAAATGATACGCAGCACTCTCTAGTGCATCCAAATGACGACGGCGCGCCATAAAGCCACCCTCTGTTGCGCCTTGAAAGCCTATACAGGCTTTTAAATGCTCGCGAACAAGTTCAATACCGTCAGCATTTTTAGCACTTAAGCTGATGACCGGGTATTGTTGCTCTTGCTCCATTCCGACTATATCACCCGATAAATCAGCTTTATTTCTGATGACCGTAACCCCCATACCTTCTGGTAATTTGGCCATAAATTCAGGCCAAATTTTATGCGGGTCAGTATCTATAGTGTCAGTGCCATCAAGCATAAATAAAACGCGATCGGCTTGGTTTATTTCATCCCACGCCCGTTCAATACCTATTTGTTCTACGCGGTCAGGGCTCTCTCGTAGGCCTGCGGTATCTATAATATGCAGTGGCATACCATCTATATGTATATGCTCTCGTAGTACGTCGCGAGTGGTACCGGCTATTTCTGTTACGATTGCAGCTTCACGACCGGCTAGGGCGTTTAGTAGGCTTGATTTACCGGCATTTGGGCGACCAGCAATAACAACACGCATACCTTCGCGCATGATGCTGCCTTGTTTTGCTTGGTTGGTTACGGTATTAAGCTGGGTAATAATGGCGTCTAAGTCGCCTGATACCTTACCGTCTGATAAAAAATCAATTTCTTCATCAGGAAAATCTATTGCCGCTTCTACATACATACGTAAGTGAATTACTTTTTCTACAAGCGTTTCTATGTGTTTAGAAAATTCACCTTGGAGAGACTGTAGGGCGCTTTTGGCAGCTTGTTCGCTCGTAGCATTAATTAAGTCGGCGATGGCCTCTGCTTGTGTTAAATCAAGCTTGTCATTCATAAATGCGCGCTCAGAAAACTCACCAGGCTTTGCTAAACGAACGCCCTCTATTTTACTAATTTCTTTAAGTAGCATATCAAGTACTACAGGACCGCCGTGGCCTTGTAGTTCAAGTACGTCTTCACCAGTAAATGAGTTAGGACCTGCAAAGTAAATGGCAATACCTTGGTCAAGTTGCTCGCCAGCTAGGCTTTTAAATGGCACGTAATCGGCGTAGCGAACTTTAGGAATTTTACCTACTACTTTTTCGGCGACACTTTTAGCAAGGCTACCTGAAACGCGAATAATACCAACACCACCACGTCCGGGGGCAGTTGCTTGTGCTGCAATTGTATCTTGATTGATCATGCTATTAATTTGCCAACGATGAGTAACTTTATGGCGGTATTGTAACCTATGAAATAAACACTCGCGAATACTCTGGTGAAAAACAGGCAATAAAAAAGGCGACCGAAGTCGCCTTTATATAAGTAGGAGCTTAGTTAGCCTCTTACTTTAATTCCTTTCTTTTCCATGCCACGGTAGATGATTAACATCTGGACAATAGAAATAAGGTTAGACACTAACCAGTAAAGAACTAAACCCGATGGGAACCATAAGAAGAATACAGAGAAGATAACCGGCATAAAGGTCATCATTTTTTGCTGCATTGGATCAGTTACCGTCATAGGCTGTAGTTTTTGCGTCACAAACATACTCGCACCAAATAAGATTGGTAATACGTAGTACGGGTCTTGTGCAGAAAGGTCTGTTAACCAAAAAATAAATTCAGCATGGCGAAGTTCAGTTGACTCTAAGAATACGTAGAACAAGGCTAAGAAAATTGGCATTTGTAGCAAAATAGGGAAACAGCCACCCATTGGGTTAACTTTTTCTTTTTTGTACATTTCCATAGTTGCTTGGCCGAACTTTTGACGGTCGTCACCAAACTTTTCTTTAAGAGCTGCCATTTTAGGCTGTAGGGCACGCATTTTTGCCATTGAAGTGTATTGCGCTTTAGTAAGTGGGTACATTAACGATTTAACGATAATAGTGATGGCAATAATTGCTACACCCCAGTTACCTAAAATGCTATGTAGCCATTTTAGCAATACAAATAAAGGTTGCGAAATAAACCATAACCAACCGTAATCTACAGTTAAGTCTAAGTCTGGGTGAATTGCTTCAAGAATATCTGACTCTTTCGGACCCATATAATAAGTAGCAGTTAGTGTTTGCTCACTACCAGCTTGAATATTTACAGCGGGATCTTTAGCACCAATAATAGCGGCATTACTTTTTGTAATTAAACTATAAATTGTATTTGTTTGATCCTGCATTGGAACCCAAGCACTTACAAAGTAATGTTGTATAAATGCAACATAACCACCTTGCGTGTTTTTGTTTAGGTTTTTATCAGCCATATCTGAAAAACTATACTTTTCGTATGGTTCTTCGTCAGTACCGTATGCAGCACCTAAATAGTTTTGATCAACCATGCTACCTTTTTCTTGTACGGTACGCTTAATTTGCGTGTATAGCTGTACTTGAAGAGGTGCGCTGGTAGTGTTGTTGATTTTGTATTCTAAGCCTACGTCATACTGACCTTTTTTGAATACGTATGTTTTAGTAAAACTAACACCATTACTATCAGTAAACTGAAGTGGAACGCGAAGCTCATCACCCGTTAAGGTATATGATTTTTGTTCGGTACTATAAGTAGGGCGACCGTTAGCTGATGCGTCAGGGCCATTTAAGCCAATTAAGCCACTTTGTGAAAAGTATTGTTTGCCACTATCAAGCTGACCAAGAAGCATATAAGGTGTTTCACTTCCTTTAGTTTCTTCGTATTGAAGAAGGTCTGTTTCAACAATGTCACCGCCTTTGGTGTCAATTTTAACTTTAAAAACGTCAGTTGTGATTTCAATAACTGAACGTTTAGCTAAAGTTGCTGAAGCGGGTAAACCTGAATCTGACGATGAAGGAATATAATCATCCGACTCTGGTGAATTTGCTTGTAGTGTTTGTGTTGTGGCACTTGGATCGGCTTTAGGCTTGTTGTAATCATTATCCCATTCTTGGAACAATAAAAACGACACTAGCATTAGGCCAATTAATAAAAACGTGCGTTGCGATTCCATAACAGCTCTTATTTCTCGTGTTGGTGGTTAATATGGGTTAATTTTTCAGGTACGGGATCGTCTCCACCTGAATGTAAAGGATGGCATTTTAATATGCGTTTTAAAGCTAACCAACTACCTTTTATAAATCCATGCAAATTAATTGCTTGAATTGCATAATGTGAGCAGCTTGGATTAAAACGACAATGCGGACCTAACAGCGGGCTAATCCACTTTTGATAACCGCGGATAAATAACACTAAACAAATCTTAGGAAAAGCAACAAGTGGTTTAATTAACCTCATGATGTTTATGCCCCTACTTAAGTTTAGTGAGATAGATATCATGTATTTAAAGACTCAATTAGAAATTTTAAATGCATGATTAAAAGGTGAGCTAAAGATACATTAATTAACCCTGCAATTCTATTGCAATTAGGTTTGTTTATTAGATTTAGCTGATTTGTTTGGGCGTTTCTTAAAAGGTGGCGGTTTAGGTGCACCTGGTTTACAGCGTTCGTTAATTTTTCGCCATAATTTAGTAAGTTGTTTGGTTAATTCTTCATTAGACTGTTCATCAATACCACTTTTCACCATAAGCACAATATCAATATTATCGATGCTGTGTTGATTTAAACGAAAACTTTCGCGAGCGAGACGTTTAATACGGTTTCGTTGGCATGCCTTTTTTACGCGTTTTTTAGCAACAGTAAGACCTAACCGAGGTTTTTCTTGGTCATTTGGTTTAGCTAATAGAGTAAAGAAAGGAGTTGCAGCCCGAGCGGGTTCATTAAATATGCGAGAGTAATGCGAGGGAGTTAACAGACGTAACTCCCTGCCAAAGCTAAAGTCTTCCACTTATAAATTAAGCAGAAAGAACTTTGCGGCCTTTAGCGCGGCGACGTGCTAATACTTTACGGCCATTTACAGTTGCCATGCGAGCACGGAAGCCGTGTGCACGTTTGCGTTTTAAAACGCTAGGTTGAAAAGTTCTTTTCATAACAATCTCATCCGATCGGTTAAAGTTAAAACATCCTATACAGGTCGCGATCCTGGCATAGGTGCCATTGCGAGCGCGAGATATTATAGAGTAAGTAACGTAAAGTCAATCATAATTACGTTCGCAGTATAGAGCCTACTTATGGTTCATAAAGAGATCATGTAGAGCGTTCTGATAGGATCATCATAAATAAGAAGTTTTCCACAGCCCCTGTATAAAAAGTGAATAAAAGCGGGGGAAAAGAAAATTGGATCGTAAATTTGGTTCGCGATCTTGGTGTTATTTTGTTATGATCTCCTCTTCGAATCTAAAATAAAAACTGTTTTAAATCAGGTTGTTAATGATTTTATACATCGATATCAACAATTTTATAAAAATCAATCTTTTACTTGTGGATAAAGTGCCTTCATAATACGCGGTCTTGGGTCGCTTATTGGACCATTTGAACGCAATAAATGTATGATTTATAATCATTAATGATGTGCGGGAATAAAAATTATATCTCTGGGAGTTTAACTGTGTATCTGTCGGTTTGGCAAAGTTGTTTATATGTATTGCAAGATGAGCTGCCTTCGCAGCAATTCAGTATGTGGGTAAGACCACTACAAGCAGAAAGTACCGAAGATACCTTGACGATTTATGCACCTAATCGCTTTGTGCTTGATTGGGTAAGAGAAAAGTACCTAAATAGAATTAACGAATTATTAGTAGAAATTTGTGGTGTTGAAGCACCAAAGCTACGTTTTGATGTAGGTAGTAAGCCTTTATTAAATGCACAAGCTGCACCTGTTATAGAAACACAATCAGCACCACAAGCTTCTACAAAACAACAGCCTCGTGAGCAAAAGCCTGTTGTTGAACCTGCACCTAAGTCAGGTTACAAATCTAACATTAAAGAAAACTATACCTTTGACAGCTTTGTTGAGGGTAAGTCAAACCAATTAGCAAAAGCAGCGGCCACTCAAGTTGCCGATAATCCAGGCTCTGCTTTTAACCCTGTATTTATTTACGGTGGTACTGGTTTAGGTAAAACTCACTTATTACATGCAGTAGGCAACGGCATTATGGCAAACAAGCCAGATGCTAAAATTGTTTACATGCATTCAGAACGCTTTGTTCAAGATATGGTAAAGGCACTTCAAAATAATGCGATAGAAGAATTTAAGCGCTATTACCGCAGTGTTGACGCATTAATGATTGATGATATTCAATTTTTTGCTAATAAAGAGCGTTCACAAGAAGAGTTTTTTCATACCTTTAATGCATTACTTGAAGGCAACCAACAAATTATTTTAACCTCTGACCGTTATCCAAAAGAGATTGAAGGGGTCGAAGACCGTCTTAAATCACGTTTTGGTTGGGGATTAACAATCGCGATTGAGCCACCAGAGCTTGAAACTCGCGTTGCTATTTTGATGAAAAAAGCACAACAAAGTAAGATTAACTTACCACATGAAGTTGCCTTTTTTATCGCCAAAAAATTACGTTCAAATGTACGTGAACTAGAAGGCGCACTTAACCGTGTAATTGCTAATGCTAATTTTACAGGTCGTCCAATTTCGATTGATTTTGTAAAAGAAGCACTACGCGATTTACTTGCCTTGCAAGATAAGCTGGTTACGATAGATAATATTCAGCGCACCGTTGCTGAGTACTACCGAATTCGAGTGTCAGATCTATTGTCTAAGCGCCGCAGCCGCTCTATAGCAAGGCCACGCCAAGTTGCCATGGCATTATCTAAAGAATTAACTAATCACAGCTTACCTGAGATTGGTGACGCATTTGGTGGACGCGATCATACGACCGTATTACACGCATGTCGTAAGATAAAATCACTACGTGACGAAAGCCACGAAATTAAAGAAGATTACCAAAACTTAATAAGAACATTGTCATCTTAGGGCTGACTTTATTATGCAAATAACAATATCAAGACAACAATTTTTAAAGCCATTGGTGCAAGTGTCGGGTGCAATAGAGCGCAAACACACGCTACCAATCTTATCTAACGTTTTGTTAGTGGTAGAAAACGGACAACTTTCAATGACGGGTACTGACCTTGAAATTGAATTAGTTTCTGGCGTATTTGTAGGTGATGATATTGCCGATACAAAACTAACGTTACCCGCTAAAAAGTTACTCGATATTTGTAAAAGTCTACCTGATGGTTCAGACATTACTTTAAGCTTGCAAGAGCACCAATTACTTTTAACCAGTGGTAAAAGCCGTTTTTCATTAACGACTTTATCAGCTGATGATTTTCCTAATTTAGAGCAGTGGGATGGTGAGGTTGAATTTCAACTAACTCGTTTAGAGCTTCGTAAGTTACTTGAAAGCACGCATTTTTCGATGGCAAATCAAGATGTACGTTATTACTTAAACGGTATGTCGTTTGAAGTAGATAATACAGACATAAAAACAGTAGCAACAGATGGTCACCGTTTAGCTATTGCACAAAAGCAATTAACGCAATCGCTTAACACTCAACGTCAATTAATTATACCTCGCAAAGGTGTGCAAGAAATTATGCGCCTTATGGTAGCTGACGACGAATTGGTAACAATTCAGTTTGGTGCTAACCATATCCGTATTATTGATATTGAGTTTACATTTACAAGTAAGCTAGTTGATGGACGCTTTCCTGATTACCGTCGTGTATTACCACGTGGTGGCGACAAAGTAATTACAGCTAATCGAGAATGGTTACGAAATGCGTTTCAACGAGTGTCTATTTTATCGAATGAAAAATTTCGTGGTGTACGCTTAAACCTATCAAACGGTTTATTAAAAATTACTGCCAATAACCCAGAGCAAGAACAAGCTGAAGAAGTTGTTGAAGTAAGTTACGAAGGCGCGGACCTAGAAATAGGATTCAACGTGTCTTACGTATTAGATGTACTAAACACATTAAAAACAGAAGACGTACTATTTACATTAGCCGACTCAAACAGCAGTGCATTAATTGAAGGTGCAGGCGATGAAGAAGCAATGTACGTTGTTATGCCTATGCGTTTATAAGACTATAAATACATAATGAGCTTAAGTCATTTGAGCCTCAAATATTTTCGTAATATTGAGGCGCTGACGCTAGAACCAGTCAACGGCGTTAATATAATTTATGGTGAAAATGGCAGCGGAAAAACCAGCCTTTTAGAGGCTATATATTACCTTTCTCATGGCAAATCTTTTCGTACTCCAAAACACAAAAGTATTATTGCGCACCAGCAAGAGCAATTTGTAATTCACGGGCGTAAAACAATACACGATTTATCAATTCCAATTGGTATTAGTAAAACGCAAACGGGTGAGACCAATTTAAAAATTCAAGGTAAGGCGAGCCGTAAGATATCAGAACTCGCTCAACTTATGCCTGTACAAATTATTACACCAGAGAGTTATTCTTTGTTTTTTGGTGGACCTAAAGAGCGCAGAAAGTTTTTAGATTTAGGTTTGTTCCACGTGGAACATGAGTTCTTTTTTTTGTGGCAATCATTTAATAAAGTACTTAAACAACGTAATGCATTATTAAAAACTAAGCCCAAGAATTATTTTGACCAAATTAAGTTTTGGGACAAAGAATTTGTTAGACTGGCTGAAGAAATAAATAAATTAAGATTGGCGTATATAAGTAGGTTTAAGCAGCAATTTTTTGATAAAATGTGTGCAGAATTGACGCTTGTACGTGATTTAGAAATGACCTTTAGCGCAGGCTGGAAAGAGACTGAATCTCTTGCAGATGCGTTAGAGCAAAACTTTGAGCGAGATGCTCGCCAAGGGTTTACAAGTAAAGGCCCTCATAAGGCCGATTTTAGTTTTAGTGTCGCTGGCAACAGTGTGGAGAATACATTCTCACGCGGTCAATTGAAGCTATTATTGTATGCGTTGAAAGTTACGCAAAATAGCTTAATTGAGTCAGAGACAGATAAGCAATCTATATTGCTAATAGATGATCTACCTTCAGAATTAGGCGAAGATACAAAAGAGAAAGTGGGACAATTACTTGCTCACTGCAGTTCTCAAATTTTTATCTCTTCAATTTTATCTGAAAGTATTTCTGCTGTGGTGGAACCCATGCAACGAGAACTACAAATGTTCCACGTGAAACATGGCAACCTAATAACAAGATAAGTGGGATTAACCATGTCTGAGAATTATGACTCGTCGAGTATTAAAGTACTTAAAGGATTAGACGCAGTAAGAAAGCGTCCTGGAATGTATATTGGGGACACCGATGATGGCACAGGCTTACACCACATGGTGTTTGAGGTCGTTGATAACTCGATCGATGAAGCCTTAGCAGGTCATTGTGATGATATTTATGTAACGATTCACTTAGACGGTTCTGTCTCAGTTCGAGATAACGGTCGTGGTATCCCAACTTCTATCCATGAAGAAGAAGGCGTATCTGCAGCCGAAGTTATTATGACGGTACTTCATGCCGGTGGTAAGTTTGATGATAACTCTTATAAAGTATCAGGTGGCTTACACGGTGTTGGTGTTTCTGTTGTAAATGCACTTTCAGAAAAACTAAAACTGACTGTTCGTCGTGAAGGAAAGCTTCATGAGCAGTTTTATACTATGGGTGTTCCAGATGCACCTTTAGCTGTAATTGGTGACTCAGAAACAACTGGTACAGAATTACGTTTTTGGCCAAGCGCTGAAACATTCACAAATTTAGATTTTCATTACGACATTTTAGCTAAGCGTTTACGCGAGCTTTCATTCCTAAACTCAGGTGTGAGCATCATCTTAAATGATGAGCGTGAAGAAAATAAATCTGACCACTTTAAATATGAAGGTGGTATTCAAGCTTTCGTAGAATACTTAAACCGTAATAAAACACCTATACATAAAGGTGTGTTCCATTTTACTCACGAACGTGAAGAAGATGGTATTAGTGTTGAAGTATCAATGCAGTGGAATGATGCATACCAAGAAAACATTTACTGTTTCACAAATAATATTCCACAACGTGATGGTGGTACTCACTTAGCCGGTTTTAGATCAGCGCTAACACGTACACTTAATAACTACATGGAAAAAGAAGGCTTTAACAAAAAAGCTAAAACAACCAGCAATGCTACCGGTGATGATGCCCGTGAAGGCTTAACGGCTGTTGTTAGTGTTAAAGTTCCTGATCCTAAGTTCTCATCACAAACTAAAGACAAGCTAGTATCAAGTGAAGTTAAATCTGCGGTTGAACAAGGAATGGCTGAAAAATTCACTGAGTTTTTACTAGAAAACCCAACTGATGCAAAAATTGTTGTAGGTAAGATTATTGATGCCTCACGTGCACGTGAAGCGGCGCGTAAAGCCCGTGAAATGACACGACGTAAAGGTGCAATGGACTTAGCAGGCTTACCAGGTAAGCTAGCTGATTGCCAAGAAAAAGACCCAGCCCAATCTGAACTATATATAGTGGAAGGGGACTCTGCTGGCGGATCAGCCAAGCAGGGACGTAACCGTAAAAACCAAGCTATTCTTCCGCTTAAAGGTAAAATATTAAACGTAGAAAAAGCACGTTTTGATAAAATGCTATCTTCGCAAGAAGTAGCAACACTAATTACTGCATTAGGGTGTGGTATTGGTCGTGACGAATATAACCCTGAGAAATTACGTTATCACCGTATCATCATCATGACCGATGCGGACGTGGATGGTTCTCACATTCGTACGTTACTACTAACATTCTTCTATCGTCAAATGCCTGAAATTGTAGAACGCGGTTATATTTATATTGCTCAACCACCACTTTATAAAGTGAAAAAAGGTAAGCAAGAGCGTTATATTAAAGATGATCCAGCATTAGTAGAGTACTTAACGTCGCTTGCACTTAATAATGCTGCTTTATATCCAAGTGCAGATGCTTCTGCGCTAGAAGGTGAAGCGCTAGAGAAAGTCGTTCACGATTACCAAAATACAGTTAAAGTTATTGAGCGTTTAAAGCGTAAATATCCTAACACGGTAATGGAACGCTTAATCTACCAAACAGAGTTGAAAACTGATGACCTTTCTGACGAAGCTAAAGTAATTGCTTGGACAAAAGAGTTAGTTGATGACCTGATTGCACGTGATGAAGATGCAACTATTTTTCATGCAGGCACAGAGTTTGACGCTGAGCGTAATATGTATTACCCGGTTGTGAATATTCGTCAGCACGGTGTTGATAAAGCACATGTACTTCATTATGACTTTATTGCATCACGTGACTACCAACGCATTGCTGTGACTGGTACTAACATTGCAAACATCCTAAAAGAAGGTGCTTATATTCAACGTGGTGAGAAAACAAAACCTGTTGATAACTTTGTGGATGCTTTGGAATGGTTGATCACAGAATCTAAGCGCGGGATCTACATTCAACGCTATAAAGGACTGGGTGAAATGAACCCAAGCCAGCTTTGGGAAACGACAATGGATCCTAGTGCTCGTCGTATGTTACAAGTAACGATTGAAGATGCTGTTGGCGCGGATCAATTATTTGCCACCTTAATGGGTGATCAAGTAGAGCCTCGTAGAGAGTTTATCGAAACTAACGCTCTACGCGTAGTTAATCTAGACGTGTAAAAATATCACTTGCACCGAAAAAGGAGCCTAATGGCTCCTTTTTTATTTTTTCAATTACACAAACTGCTTAAAACCTGAGTGTACACACGGTATACTAAGGGTAATTTTCACGCTACTTCTTAGATAGTAAAAAGCCAAATATGCAAAAATATGACGTAAAAACCTTTCAAGGTTTGATCCTGGCTTTACAGGATTATTGGGCGCAGCAAGGCTGTGTCATTATTCAACCACTTGATATGGAAGTGGGCGCCGGGACATTTCACCCGCAAACATTTTTAAAGTCTATTGGCCCAGAGCCAATGTCGAGCGCGTACGTTCAGCCTTGTCGTCGTCCTACGGATGGCCGCTATGGTGAAAACCCAAATCGCCTACAACATTACTACCAATTCCAAGTAGTTTTAAAGCCATCGCCAGATAACATCCAAGAGCTTTACTTAGGCTCATTAGCGGCAATGGGTATCGATACCCTTACTCACGAAGTTCGCTTTGTAGAAGATAACTGGGAATCACCTACGCTAGGCGCATGGGGCTTGGGATGGGAAATTTGGTTAAACGGCATGGAAGTAACGCAGTTTACCTACTTTCAACAAGTGGGTGGCTTAGAGTGCTCACCAGTAACAGGCGAAATTACTTACGGCCTAGAGCGTTTAGCAATGTACATTCAAGGCGTAGATAGCATTTACGACCTAGTATGGGCAGACGGCCCACTAGGGCGCGTAACATACGGCGACGTGTTCCATCAAAATGAAGTAGAGCAATCTACTTATAATTTTGAACATGCAAACGTAGAAGACTTATTTGCACAGTTTGATAAGTGTGAAGCAGAAAGCCAAAAGTTAATTGAAGCTAACTTACCACTACCTGCATACGAGCAAGTAATGAAAGCATCGCACGCATTTAACTTACTAGACGCACGCCACGCAATTTCGGTAACCGAACGTCAGCGTTATATTTTACGCGTTCGTGCGTTATCAAAAGCGTGTGCACAAAGTTACTATGACAAACGTGAAGCGCTTGGTTTCCCGCTGTGTAAGGATAAGTAAAATGTCAGCACAAAATTTATTAGTAGAAATTGGCACTGAAGAGTTACCACCAAAAGCACTGCGTAAATTAGCAGAAGCCTTTGCTGCAAACTTAACTCAAGAGCTAGAAACATTAGAATTAGCACACCAAGGCGTAAGCTGGTATGCATCGCCTCGTCGTTTAGGTTTACAAGTAAAAGCGCTTGAAGCTAAACAACAAGACAAAGAAGTTGAAAAGCGTGGCCCAGCAACAAAGGCAGCGTTTGACAGCGAAGGTAACCCAACAAAAGCAGCAATGGGTTGGGCACGTGGTTGTGGTATTGAAGTAAAAGACGCACAAACACTTGAAACTGATAAAGGCGCTTGGTTATTGCACATTGCTAAAGTAGCAGGGCAAGAAACTAAAACCCTAATGACAGATGCAATCACAAAAGCGTTAAGTAAATTACCAATCCCTAAACCAATGCGTTGGGGCGCGAATAAAACACAATTTATTCGCCCTGTGCATACAGTAACTATTTTATTTGGTGATGAGTTACTTGAAGGCGAAATTCTTGGTAAGCAAATAACTAACCAGCTTCAGGGTCATCGTTTTCATCACCCAGAAAAAATTAGCATTAACCATGCAGATGACGTTTTTGACGTACTTAAATCTGCTTACGTTATTGCTGATTACGAGCAACGTAAAGCGCAAATTCGAGCACAAATAGAAGAGGCTGCAAGCGCAGTTAACGCTGTTGTTGCAATGGATGAAGATTTACTAGAAGAAGTAACATCACTTGTAGAGTGGCCAGTTACTTTAACGGCAACATTTGAAGAAGCATTTTTAGATGTACCAGCCGAAGCGTTAATTTACACCATGAAAGACGATCAAAAATATTTCCCGTTATTAGATCAAAACGGCAAACTTTTAAATAAGTTTTTGTTTGTATCTAACATCGAAAGTAAAGATCCAAGTGTGGTTATCTCTGGTAACGAAAAAGTAGTGCGCCCGCGTTTAGCCGATGCACAGTTCTTCTTTGAAACAGATAAAAAGAAAACCCTAGAAAGCCGATTAGAGTCGCTTGATAGCGTATTGTTCCAAAAGCAACTTGGTACGCTTAAAGATAAGTCTGAGCGCATTAGTGAACTTGCAGGTTATATTGCTGAGCAATTAGGTGCAGATAAAGACCTTGCACAGCGTGCAGGCTTATTAAGTAAAACTGACCTAATGACTGAAATGGTTATGGAATTTACCGACGTGCAAGGTGTAATGGGAATGCATTACGCTCGCCACGATGGTGAAGCCGAAGATGTAGCCGTAGCGCAAAACGAGCAGTACATGCCACGCTTTGCAGGGGATAACTTACCAACAAACTTAATTAGCTGCGCAGTAGCGATTGCTGATAAGTTTGACACGCTGGTGGGTATTTTTGGTATAGGCCAAGCACCTAAAGGTGACAAAGACCCATTTGCTCTTCGTCGTGCTGCTATTGGTGCACTGCGCATCATGGTAGAAAAAAAACTACCACTTGATATTTTAGACCTAGTAGCTAAATCGCAAACATTGTTTGGCGACAAGTTAACTAACTTAAATGTATCAACTGACGTATTTGAGTTTATGCTAGGGCGCTTCCGTGCTTGGTATCAAGACGAAGGTATTGAAGTAGACGTAATTCAAGCAGTGCTTGCACGTCGTCCGACTAAACCTGTTGATTTTGACCGCCGTGTTAAAGCCGTAAGCCACTTCCGTACATTAGACGCAGCAGAAGCGCTTGCAGCAGCTAATAAGCGTGTAGGTAATATTCTGGCTAAAAACGACATTACCAGCCAAGGTAGTGTTGATGAGAGCTTATTAAGCGACGACGCCGAAAAAGTATTGGCATCACAAGTAGCAAAATTTGCCACTGACCTTGCGCCACTTTACGCAGATGGAAACTACCAAGAAGCATTAAGCCAATTGGCGGGTATTCGTGAAAGTGTTGATAACTTTTTTGACAACGTAATGGTTATGGCCGACGATGAAGCTGTTAAGCAAAATCGTCTTGCGCTATTAAGCCAGTTAAGCGGATTGTTTTTAGGTATTGCAGATATTTCTGTTTTACAAAAATAACACCGATTAGCAATTTTAAAAGCCAGCGTTTTGCTGGCTTTTTAGTTTTCACTGTATGCAAAGGATACCCATTGATGATTTCTATGAAACGAATTTTAACCTTAGCAATTGCTGGTTTACTTACTGCCTGTACAAGCCAAATTTCGATTAACGATGTATTGCCACAGCAAGAGCTTGACCGCACTATTTACTTACGTGGCGACTTTACATTGTGGGATGCAGAACCCCAGTATCAGTTTGCGCCAGTTGACCCTGCGCTTTATCAAGCACAAGTTAAATTTTCGACCCCAGGTAAAGTGTACGAATTTAAAATAGCCGATGCCGATTTTAGTGAAGGTTATAACTGTGGTTACAGCGATGAACAACCAGCAGGGCAAAAACTAACACTGGGCCAGCCAGCTATCGCAGACTGTAATACTATTTATAACTACTTTAGTTTCACACCAGCAATAAAAGGCACGTACATAGTAAGTATTGATTACAGTGACTACGATAAGCCACAAGTGACGATAACGAAGAAATAGGGGAAGATAACAAGCTGAATTTTTCAGCTTGTTATTAAATATGGATTAATTAATTCTATTAATTGCTGCATTGAAGTACCTAGATGCTTTGGAGGATCTGTTAAATCAAACTGTAATGATTGATTATTTTCAATAGCGATAGTTGTATTTGGGATTAAGTCAGAAATAACTGAATTATTATCATCTAAAGCTTTTCTCATTCTTTTTTTTAAGAACTGGTTTGAGTTTGTAATGAGTTGTTTTTTAGTCTTTTCATCTAGTAGAGCAACACTTTCATAATGAAGGAGTGGCCATATATCAAATGCAGGGTTACTAATGATTAAGTATACACCTTTTTGCTTAGCTTCTTGAATCGTTGTTTTAGTATTTCTTTGATGAGCTTGTGAAAAATAATGGTCAACATCAAAAGCTATGAACCCATAAACATTATCACTTTTAAGTTTATAGTTCATCTGGGTGGCTTTATTTTCTAAATCTTTTAAAACATGCTGTGGTGAGCTATGGTGTACGTCTGATTTCTCTACTGGGATAAAGAAAACTAAGTTTTCAAACCGCCTACTTATAGTGTTCTTCATACTCTCAAAATACTTTCTTTCGTCTTCACCACCCTCATAAGAAACTAAGAAATATTGGATATCTATTTTTTTGCTATATCTACTCCCACTTCTCTTCCTTGAGCTCATTATTTAAATTTCCTAACAATATTGGGTATCCCACCAAAGACTCCGTCTAAATATGCTTTATGGATATCTTTGTCGTGACGAGTTGTATAATCATTTAAACTATATAACTTGGTGGAGCCATCATTTTCTTTTTGAGTAAACCAAACTTCATCCCTTCGTAATAGCTCATTATTTAATAGTTCTGCCTCATGAGTCGTAGCTATAATTTGATCATTATTATTTTGGTTTAAAAAATTTTCTATATAGCTATAGGAAATGATGGGGTGGAGACTACGATCAAACTCATCGATAATATAAGTAAAATCTAATAAGCTTTCTACTTTAGATTCAGAGCCATTGTGAAGTGCTGGAATGAGATCTAATAACCTTTGTGTACCATCAGATTCATCAACAACCTCAAATTGAACGCCCCCATTATGTATCGTAGCGAGCTTAGTTATTTTAATTTGGTTCTTATCTTGATCAAACTCAGCTAAATGTTCAACTCCCTCATACTTGAAAGTAAATGGGTCTGATTCACTTTTTATTTGCTCTTCAATATCATTCAATAAGTCACTTGAAAAGTCACTTAAAGGAACATCCACCTCAGTAAGATCTGTTATGCCTGTATCTAATTTCGTTATCAAATCAAAATAGCGGCCGTTTCCGGACCTAATTTCAGGTAGAGATCCTGAATATTTAGTTTCTGGGAATATTGTAATTAACGATGTTTTGAAAAAATAAAATGCGTTAATGAGTTGAAGGAAAAAAATATCTATAGGATTATCTGGGCGAAGATCTTTATTGTTAAAAGACTCTAAGAATTTCTCAGATGCTTCTGCTAAAAATAAAGTGTTCTTCGGAGTATATTTATATAAAAAGTTAAGCTCTGCAACAGTAGCTGCGATACTTTCTTTATTACTAATATTACCTAGATAACCACTCTCTATAAATTCAGAATTAAACTTTTCTTTACCTGAGTTTTCATTTCTATAGAAAATGATGATTTCTTTCTGTCCATTGATTAAAACCAGCTCTTCTTCTAAAATTTTTTCGTCTTTAGTCTTGAAAAAATACGCATATGAACGTTTGTTAAAAGTGAATTCAAATGTGAAAGATCTTTCATTGCTCGTATTACCGTTTAAGGCAAAATAAGAGTTCCGCAATTTAGGGCAATAAGTTAGTTCAGTTTTCCCAGTGATTAACCGTTTCGCATAGTCTATAGCTTTAATTATATTTGATTTACCGCTAGCGTTAGCGCCGTAAATTATACTGCCTTTTAAAACTTTTAACTTTTCATTGTTTGGAATAGGCGTACGAACGTGTGATTTGAGGCGTCTTAATCTGGGAGCAGCTTTTAAGTTGAGCTCAACAGCATCATTTATTGATCTAAAATTCTCCGCACTAAAATAGATAAGCATATATTCACGTGATAAAATCTCTTAATAGGGTATTTATACACTATAAAAATTACATACTCAAAGTTTTACGAGATTTTTTCACTTAAAATCACGGGTAGCTATCATTTTTACAGCCCTTTCTTCACCACATATCTATACGGTGCTTCTGCTGCATCTTTAGCCACCAGCGTGTGATCCATAAACGTACAAAAACTCGGAATGTCGCGAGTTGTTGATGGGTCATCAGCAGTTATTAATAACGTTTCACCATCATTCATTTTACGAATAGCAGCACGTACCATCATTACTGGCTCTGGGCAGCGAAGGCCTATGGCATCTAATTGGTGATCGGGATTATCAAAGCTCATAATAAATTGGCCTGTTTAATTAAAGTGATTGCTGCGTACGTGAGTGCTTAGGTATAGCAATTAATAAGTTTGGCAGTTTAACGCAATTTTAAGTGTAATTTAACTATTTTACTTAATGCTTTTAGCAGTTTCAAAATGCTTTATTTAATAATACGCCCGATCACATAATTACGCTGTTACATGCTTGTTTGATAATGGGACGTTTTTATAAATTGAAGCTAATAAAAAAGGCGAACTGAATAAAATCAGTTCGCCTTTTTAATCACCAAGATGGTTTTACATGTTTAAACTAATTAGTCTTGAACACGCTCAAATACAGTTGCAATGCCTTGGCCTAAACCAATACACATAGTTGCTAAACCATATCGTACATTTTTGTCTTCCATTAAGTGAATAAGCGATGTGCTAATACGCGAACCCGAACAACCCAGTGGGTGACCAAGTGCGATTGCGCCGCCATTTAAATTCACTTTTTCGTCAACTACATCCATTAACCCTAAATCTTTCATTACAGGTAATGATTGAGCTGCAAAGGCTTCGTTAAGTTCTACTACACCTAAGTCATCAATTGTAATACCGGCTTGTGCAAGTGCTTTTTTACTTGCTGGTACTGGGCCGTAACCCATAATTGATGGATCGCAACCAGCGACTGCCATTGCTTTAATACGTGCACGAATTGGTAAACCAAGTTCTTTAGCTTTTTCTTCGCTCATTACTAACATTGCAGATGCGCCGTCAGAAAGTGCAGAAGACGTACCGGCTGTTACCGTACCCGATGCAGGATTAAATACAGGGCGAAGCTTTGATAGACCTTCTACTGTTGTTTCTGGGCGAATTACTTCGTCGTCTTCAACTAAGATAAGCGAACCATCTGCATCGTGACCTTCCATTGCTAAAATTTCGCGACGGAAGCGGCCTTCAACAGTTGCAGCTTGTGCACGTTGATGTGAACGGTAAGCAAATTCATCTTGTTGCTCACGGCTAATGCCATGAAGCGTTGCAAGGTATTCTGCTGTTAAGCCCATAGAGCCAGACGCTTGTGCAATTGATGTTGCTAAGCCTGGGTGAAAGTCGTTGCCGTGAGTCATAGGTACGTGACCCATGTGCTCAACACCACCAATTAGGTAAGTGTCGCCAGCGCCTGTCATTATTGCGCGTGCTGCGTCATGCAATGCTTGCATAGAAGAGCCACATAAACGGTTAACCGTAACAGCAGGAACGCTGTGGGGAATACCGGCAAGCAATGATGCGTTACGCGCTACGTTAAAGCCTTGCTCTAATGTTTGCTGTACACAACCCCAATAAATATCGTCAATTGATGCTGGATCAACTGCTGGGTTGCGATCTAGTAAGCCTTTCATTAAATGTGCGCTTAAGTCTTCTGCACGTTTATGTTTGAATACACCACTTTTAGAGCGACCCATTGGTGTGCGGATACAATCTACAATTACTGGATTATTCATGATATTAACCTTCCACCTTATAGAAAACACGACCTTCTTCGGCCCACTTGCGAGTTTGTTCAGATACTTGGTAAATCGCACCTAGGTGAGCGTATTTGTCTGCTGCTGCAACAAAGTTAGCTAAACCAGTTTGATCTAAGTAACGGAACGCGCCGCCTCTAAATGGAGGGAAACCAACACCGTAAACTAATGCCATATCTGCTTCTTGCGGCGAGGCAACAATGCCTTCTTGCAAGCACAGTAGCACTTCGTTGATCATTGGAATCATACAACGGTCGATGATTTCTTGTTTATCAAATTCTTTTGGTGCGTCTGTAATTGGGCTTAGTAGCTCAATTGCTGTCTCGTCATGAGACTTTTTAAGACGACCGCGACGATCTGTTTCGTATTTGTAAAAACCGGCTTTGTTCTTTTGACCAAAACGTTTTTCGTTGGCAAAAATAGTCACAGGGTCTTTATCAGCACGAGCCATACGCTCAGGGAAACCGTCAGCCATTACGCCAGTACAATGGAACGCTGTATCAATACCTACAACATCAAGTAGGTAAGCCGGACCCATAGGCCAGCCAAATACGTTTTCCATTACTTTATCTACTTTTGCAAAGTTAGCGCCTTCAACCACTAATTTGCTAAAACCTGCAAAGTAAGGGAATAAAACACGGTTTACAAAAAAGCCTGGGCAATCGTTAACAACAATTGGCGATTTACCTAATTTAAGCGCGTAATCAACTACTGCATTAATTGTTTTATCTGAGGTTTTTGCACCACGGATAATTTCTACTAATGGCATTTTTGGCACTGGATTGAAAAAGTGCATACCACAGAAATTTTCTGGCTTATCTAGCGCTTCTGCAAGCAAGTCGATACAAATAGTCGATGTATTTGAAGTAAGTACAGTGCCTTCTGGCATGTTCTTTTCAAGATCAGCGAGTACTGCTTGCTTAACTTTAGGGTTTTCTACAACGGCTTCAACAATGATGTTGGCACTTTGTAGGTCTGACTCGTTAAGTGTTGGCTTAATTTTGCTAAGTGTTGCCAACATTTTTTCCATTGGCATGTGACCACGCTTAACTTTTGCACCTAATAACTTAGATGCTTCACCCATACCTAAATCAAGCGCATCTTGTTGGATGTCTTTCATTATAATAGGTGTACCTTTATAAGCAGACTGGTATGCAATACCGCCACCCATAATACCAGCACCTAATACAGCGGCTTGTTTAATTGCTACATCGCTGTGCTTAGCAAATTTACGTGCTTTACCTTTAATGTATTGATCAGCTAGGAATATACCTGTCTGTGCAGCTGCTTCTGGTGTACGTGCTAATTTAGCAAAGTTGGCATTTTCGATTGCCATTGCTTCATCGCGAGTACAGTTTGCCGCTGCTTTAATAGTACGTACAGCCATAACCGGTGCAGGATAGTGGCCTTTGGTTTTACCCATTACCATACCTTCTGCCATAGCAAAGCTCATGCCTTGCTCAACACGGTTTAATTTAAGTGGCTGTAGTTTTACGTTGCGTTTTGCTTGCCAATCTAGCTTGCCAGCAATAGCCAGTTCAAGTGTTGATACACTTGACTCTAGAAGTTTGTCAGCACTAACTACCGCATCAAACGCACCTACTTTAAGGGCATCTGCTGCGCGGTTTTCTGCGCCTGAGGTAATCCACATCATCGCGTTATCGGCGCCAATGATACGTGGTAAGCGCACTGTGCCACCAAACCCTGGCATTATGCCAAGTTTAACTTCTGGTAGGCCCATTTTAGCTGTTTCGCTTGCCACACGATAATCGGTAGCAAGTGCCCACTCACAACCACCGCCAAGTGCCATACCGTTTATAGCGCTTAGAGTTGGGAATGGTAAATCTTCAATTGCATCAAAAGCGTCGGTTGCGTTTTTGATCCACACTACTAATTCTTCTTCAGGTTTAGTAAATGTAGGTAAAAATTCGAAGATATCGGCACCAATAATAAAGTGGTCTTTATCACTGGTAAAAATCATGCCTTTGATATCAGTATTGACGGCTAATTCTTTTAATGCTGCTGCGCAATCTGAAAGAGTTTTTTGAGATAGTGTGTTTACAGAACCTGCAACACAAAACTTAAACTCGGCGATGTTTTCCTTCAGGAAGCTAACTTCAAAGGAATCGCTTTTATATAACATTATTATTCTCCCTAGTTGACGAACTAAGACTGGTACGATGAGTTTGCATTTCAATCAGTGTGCTTGCTTTAAATTAAAAATGCAACGAAAAATTTAACTCGGTTACAATCGACTGGTTAAAATATAGCTGGTTTGGTGCTAAGGTGGTTGAAAAGTTTTTATTCACTACTTTAATTTTTTATTAAAGGACATTATGAAAAAATATTTATTAAGCATTGCGGCAGCTGCATTCATTTTCCCTCTTCATTCTGCCGAGGCAAGTATTGATAACGATGCATTTTTAGATGCCGAAAAAAAAGTAAGGTACGGCAGTTACCAAGACTTTAAACAAGCGGTTAGTAACCTAAATCATCCGTTAAAACCTTATGTTGAAAAAACGTATTGGCAACGCCATCCGAGCATTAAACATCAGGCAGAAATAGAAGAATATTTAAATATATACCAGCATACGCCGCTTGAGTGGCCGGTCCGTAAAGCGTGGTTAGAGTATTTAAAAGATAACAACGAAAAGGCGGCGTATATCCGCAACTATCGTGAAACGTCTAATACGGAGCTTACTTGTACTTATTTAGATTTTCAGCTTGATTTAGGTGCGCCCGAAAAGGCAATTCTAAATCAGGTGACCGACTTATGGGCTGTAGGTAAATCGCAACCTAATGGTTGTGATAGTTTATTTTCTACGTGGCGTAAAAAAGGCTACATGAAAGAAGAAACGGTTTGGAAGCGTGTAACACTTGCTGCACAAGGCGGAACGCAAAGCTTATTACCTTACTTAAAAACTTTATTACCAAGTAAGGAGCGTTACTTAGCTGACTTATATTTAAAAGTGCGAAAAGATCCAAGCGCAGCCGCTGGATTATATAGATATAAAAACAAGTCGGCTAAAGAAGGGCAAATAGCTATTTATGGTGTTAAGCGTTTGGTTTGGCGCGATAAAGAGCTAGCTTTAAAAGCATGGGAAAAGCTAGAAAAAATATTTAAGTACAGCGATGAAGAAAAAGCGGATGTGTATTACACTTTTGCATTGTCACTTGCCTCTAGCGGGCATAAACAAGCGAGCTTTTGGCTAAATAAAGTGCCAAAAGAGCGACTAGACAGCAAGCTTATTCAGTGGCAACTGGGCAATATGCTCAAAACCCAAGATTGGGAAGGGATTGCTGCATTTTTTACAGGTAAAGAAAATTTAAGTCTTGGTCAGCAATATTGGTTAGCTTATAGCTATGCACAACGTGGCGAGCAACAAAAAGCAGACGACATTTGGAAAAAAGTAGCGGCTAATCGTGATTATTACGGCTTTTTAGCCGCAGCACGTTTGGGGTTGCCCGTTGATTTAAATAATCAGCCTTTAGCAGTCGATAAGGTACTTGTAGATAAAGTGAGTAATGCACCAGGCTTTAAGCGTGCAAAAGCACTTTATGATATTGAGCGCTTTACGTCGGCACGCCGTGAATGGAATTACCTAACGGATACCTCCAGCGATGAAGAAAAGCTGGCAGCATCACAGTTATCTACCGATTTAGGTTGGCACGACAGTACTATTTTTACTTTAGCAAAAATTAAAGCATGGGATAACGTAGAGCAACGTTTTCCGTTTGCGTTTCAAGATGTTTTTGAGCGCTACAGTAAACGTAGCAAGATAGATGTTGCTTGGAGTATTGCTATTGCAAGGCGCGAAAGCTCTTTTGCGCCAGATGCACGCTCGCATGCTAATGCGCGTGGTTTAATGCAGTTATTACCTAGTACTGCTGAGTATGTAAATAAAGGCAGTGTGACAAGTAGTCGTTTATATCAACCTAAAACAAATATTAGGTTAGGTACGAGTTACTTACAGTACTTAAAAAAGAAAAACCATGGCAATGAAGTACTGGCTACGGCTTCTTATAATGCGGGTTATCACCGTATAAAGCGTTGGTTACCTGATGACGCTATTCCGGCTGAGTTATGGGTAGAGCTTATTCCGTATCGCGAAACCCGCGATTACGTAAAAAATGTATTTGCGTACAGGCAGGTTTACCATACAAGAATGGGCCGAGAAGGTAATGTATTAGCGCCGCTACTCGAAATGAAAATGGGCGGTTAGTAAACATAAGTTTAAAGTAGGGGGGATATCTAATGCGTTTAGATATCCCCTTTTTTGAGCGCTGAGGGTAATACCAATTTTATTAAAAACGTGATCATTCTAGCGTATTAAATAATTCAATAACTGCGTTAAAAATTATTTATATAGAACAACTATGTATCATAATTTTAGCCTTGTTATTAAGCTATTTTCTTATCGCTATAATAGATCATTAATTTAATGCAATTGGTATAAGTGATAGACTCATAGCAAGTTAAATTTAACAGATGGATTAACAATGGATAAATTAGCCGTTTTATACGCCGAACATATTGCAACACTGCAACAGCGTACTCGTACAATTTGTAATAGCGAAGGGTTAGAAGGATTAGTAATTCATTCAGGCCAAGCTAAGCGCCAGTTTTTAGATGATATGTATTATCCATTTAAAGTTAATCCACAGTTTAAAGCGTGGTTACCGGTTATTGACAATCCTCATTGCTGGATTGTGGTAAATGGCAGCGACAAACCAAAACTCATATTTTATCGTCCAGTAGATTTTTGGCATAAAGTACCAGACGAGCCTCGCGACTTTTGGGCTGAGTACTTTGATATAGAGCTACTACTTCAGCCTGATCAAGTAGAAAAGTTATTACCATACGATAAAGCTAAATATGCTTACATGGGTGAATACATTGAAGTAGCGCAAGCTCTTGGTTTTAGTATTATGAACCCTGAGCCTGTACTTAACTATTTTCATTACCACCGCGCTTATAAAACGCAGTACGAACTTGAATGTTTACGCAACGCTAACCGCATTGCAGTAGATGGGCATAAAGCTGCACGCGATACATTCTTTAATGGTGGTAGCGAGTTCGACATTCAGCAAGCGTACTTAATGGCGACACGTCAAAGCGAAAATGAAATGCCGTACGGCAACATTGTTGCGCTTAACGAAAACTGCGCTATTTTGCACTACACGCACTTTGATCCAAAAGTGCCACACACCCACAACTCATTTTTAATTGATGCCGGTGCAAACTTTAATGGTTACGCTGCTGATATTACTCGTACGTATGATTTTAAAAAGCAGGGTGAGTTTGCTGAGCTTGTGCAAGCGATGACTGTTCAACAAATCGAGTTAGGTAAAGGTTTAAAGCCGGGTATGCTTTATGGTGATTTACACGTTGAATGTCATAATCGTATCGCACAAATACTTAGTGACTTTAAAATTGTTAACCTACCCGCGGAGGAAATTGTTGAGCGTAAAATTACATCTACTTTCTTCCCGCATGGACTAGGACATCACCTAGGTTTACAAGTGCATGATATGGGCGGTTTTATGAGTGACGAAAAGGGCACACATCAACCATCGCCTGAAGGGCATCCGTTCTTGCGTTGTACTCGCCTGATCGAAAAAAACCAAGTGTTTACTATTGAGCCAGGTTTATACTTTATTGATTCACTGCTTGGTGATTTAGCGCAAACCGATAATAAGCAGTTTATTAACTGGGAAAAGGTAGAGTCATTTAAACCATTTGGCGGCATTCGTATTGAAGATAACATTATTGTTCACGAAGATAGCCTAGAGAATATGACGCGTAATTTAGAACTCGATTAATTTCTATAAAGACGAGTTAGCGAATAAACGTTAAAATATGCATATGAACGGGGCCTTTAGGCCCCATTTTTAATTGAGCTTTTAATATGTCTGAATATAAATATCCTGCTGCTGACGTTTTTCATCAAGAAGAAATAAAAAAAAGTACGTTTATAGTCCACATTGCACACACCCCCGATTTAAATTCAGCAAAAACATTTATTAAAAGCATTGAAGAAAAGTATAGCGATGCACGTCATAACTGCTGGGCACATGTGGCAGGCAATCCTGGTGGCAGCCATGTTTATGGTTTTTCGGATGATGGTGAACCTAATGGCACTGCGGGGAAACCTATGTTAAATGTGCTGGTGGGTTCGGGCCTTGGCGAAATCACTGCCGTGGTGACACGTTATTTTGGCGGCATAAAATTAGGCACCGGCGGGCTAGTACGTGCTTATGGTGGCTCATTAAATAATGCACTAGTAAAATTGCAAACGGTGCTTAAAGTTCCCAGCGTTGAAATTACTGGGAGTAGTGAGTACAGCATGCAAGGCGCGATTGAGCAGTTATTAAAAACAAAGTATCAAGTGCTTAATATTGATAAGCAATTTACTGCTAATATTGAGTGGGTGATTACAATCGATAGCCGTGAAGCTCAGCAAGCAATCAAAGATATTTTTGATTTAAGTCACGGCGCAGTTGAGTTAACTATTAAAGAGTAATAACCTACACAAATTGCATATAATGCATACTGACCCTATTTAATTTGGTTGATACTACTCAGCCTGAATTTACTAATAATAAAAGCGACAAGCTAAATGCAATTTCGTACCATCATAAAAATTCTTGGCCAACTTGTTGCGCTGTTTAGTATTACCATGGTGCCTCCGGCACTGGTGTCTTTAATATACAAAGACGGTGGTGGTGTTCCTTTTGTTTTAGCATTTATCTTTAGTGTTGTTATTGGCATGATGGCTTATTACCCAAACCGCCATGAAAACGGTGATTTAAAAGCACGTGAAGGCTTTTTAATTGTTGTTTTGTTTTGGCTGGTACTTGGGGCGTTTGCGTCCTTGCCGCTTATCTTTTTACAAGAACCGAACTTATCGCTCGCCGATGCGGTGTTTGAAGCATTCTCTGGCTTAACAACCACCGGCGCTACGGTGCTTACCGGTATTGAGTATTTACCCAAGTCGGTATTGTTTTATCGCCAGCAACTCCAGTGGTTTGGCGGTATGGGTATAATCGTACTCGCTGTTGCTATACTACCTATGCTAGGTGTTGGTGGTATGCAGTTGTACCGCGCTGAAATACCAGGGCCTGTAAAAGATTCTAAAATGACCCCGCGAATTGCCGATACTGCAAAGCACCTTTGGTATATTTATGTGTCGTTGACTATTACTTGTATGCTGGCTTATTGGGCTGCAGGAATGGAGTGGTTTGATGCTATATGTCATGCATTCTCAACGGTGGCGATAGGTGGTTTTTCTACTTACGACGCCTCCATGGGGCACTTTGACAGCCCTGTAATTAACTTTATTTGTGTGTTCTTTTTAATTATTGCCGCTGTTAACTTCTCCCTGCATTACGCCGCAGTGGCGAGCCGAAACATACAAGTTTATATTAGAGATCCAGAGTTTAAGGTGTTTTTGTGTATTCAATTAGCGCTGGTGGTTATTTGTTTTACTGTACTTTCCTCTAACGAAATATTTGCTAATGGTGATGAAACCCTCGATCAGGCGTTATTTCAAGCTGTTTCAATGAGTACAACAGCAGGCTTTGCTACTGATAACTTTTCAACATGGCCTTTGTTTTTACCTATTTTACTTATATTTTCGAGCTTTATTGGTGGCTGTGCAGGCTCTACCGGTGGTGGTATGAAAGTAGTGCGCGTGTTCTTACTGTACTTGCAGGGTGTGCGTGAGCTTAATCGTTTGGTGCACCCACGGGCTATATATTCAATCAAGCTGGGTCGTAAGGCGTTGCCAGACAAAGTAGTAGAAGCCGTGTGGGGATTTTTCTCTGCATATGCGCTTGTATTTATTATTATCATGTTAGCGCTTATGGGCACGGGTATGGATAACATAACTGCGTTCTCAGCCACTGCGGCTTGTTTAAATAACTTAGGGCCTGGCTTAGGAGATGTAGCGTCGCATTATGGTGCTATAACCGATGGTGCTAAATGGTTGCTTACTATTGCAATGGTGTTTGGTCGCCTAGAAATATTTACTTTATTAGTGTTATTTACGCCTACTTTTTGGCGTGGATAAACGAGCGGCTTAAGTTTTAAATTACAAAATATTGGAAAAAGGGATATGCCAACAAATTTAGAAAAGCTAAAGCATATAGGTGTAGGCAGTTTAGTTGACCTAGAAATATTAACACCTACAAGCAGTAAGCGTGTTAAAACTGAATTAGTTGGTTTACTCGATAAACAGTTTATTATTTTAAATTATCCCAATGCTAAGCGTTTACCTGCAGCGAGTGACTATTTACGTGATGGTGTAATGGTTGTTGTAAGAGCACTGATTGAAGGCTGTGGCGGGCAAGTTATTGCGTTTCGCCAGCAAATTATGTCAGTAGCCTCTCATCCCGCTAAACTCGTCTTTATTAATTTTCCTAAGCAAGTGCAGCTATTTGCGCTACGCTCGCAAACACGCATACCTACCTTGTTACCTGCAAAGCTAAAACTAAGTGACGATAGAGTGCTTGAAGGCCTTATTAAGGACATTTCACTCACTGGTGTAATGTTTGATATTAGAGGCGATCAGCAAGTTGAAGGTATTAAAGATATGCAATGCACTGTCGTACTCAATAGTAGTGATAAAGATTTTGAAGGTGAAATTTGCAGTGTTAAAGAGCATGTCGCAGGTGTGCACTGCGGAATTAAGCTACTAGCAAGCGAGGATGAAATGAAAACCTTTATGAAAGAGCATTTTATAGACCCATCTGCGCTTGAGCCCACCGTTGACTAAATCGTTTTTCGCTTATTTGCAACAAAATGTCGTTTTACGTGAGTATTTATAAAGTGTTTTTTTGTTTTTATATAATTAAAAATATTATTCATATAAAACAATGTTTTACGTATTTTTTGTTATGGCTTGTTTTTTGTTGTTATAGCTACTTCGTTAAAATTAACCTTAATTATTTTTTAAAATCCCTCCTTTTATAGCTCTACATTTTAAAATGTATCTTTTTATATAAACATAACTATTTGTTTTTAATGACTTTAGTTTTTCACCTCTAAAGCGTGTTGCGAAAAGGCAACAGTAATGACTCTGAAAATTCCTACTTATTGTATGTTTTGTTTTTAACTTGTTGAAAGTTAATGGCTTTTCAATGTTGGCATTTAAGTTGTAATAGTCAGGGTGTACTGAACGAAATCGTGATTCAAAGTGAAACACTTAATCGCACACACATAAATTTGAAGGATACATATTATGAAAAGCATTAATAAAACTTTAGCACTTATCGCTATTGCATCTTCTTCAGCCGCTTTTGCAGCAACAGATTTTGACACACTTGATGTAGACGGCAGTGGCACAATTAGCCAAGCAGAAGCATCAGTAGACGCAAAATTAATGAGCATGTTTTCTGAGCTTGATACTGACCAAAATGGTGAGTTATCAAAAGAAGAATTTTCAGAAGCTTAATTAAAAAGTATTTATCCTGAGTTGCCAAAGACAACCTAAGTAGGCAAGGGAGCTTACGAAAGAGGATAACAAGGAAGTGAAAAATTACGTTTTAAGTTAAACGAAGCAATTTTTTTGATAGAACATTGAAGGATTAAGTTATGAAACATTTAAATAAAGCATT
The DNA here is from genome assembly GCF_014164115.1 of Pseudoalteromonas sp. SG45-2. Taxonomy (NCBI): domain Bacteria; kingdom Pseudomonadati; phylum Pseudomonadota; class Gammaproteobacteria; order Alteromonadales; family Pseudoalteromonadaceae; genus Pseudoalteromonas; species Pseudoalteromonas sp. SG45-2. The sequence goes on along the minus strand of NZ_JACJEO010000028.1, from coordinate 10,026 downwards.
AGCACTTATAGTACTAGCATCTTCTTCAGCTGCATTTGCAGCATCAGATTTTGACAGCCTTGATATCGATGGTAGCGGCACAATTAGCCCAAGCGAAGCGGCTGTCGATACCGATTTAATGGCTGAATTTATTGAGCTAGATACCGACGGTAGCGGCGAGCTTTCTAAAGAAGAATTCGCTAATTACTAATCTTTTTTCAGATTAAACATTTTTCACAGTCAGGGATCTTTGAAAAGGACTTCCCATATTACTAGGAATATTATTATGAAAACATTCAATACAACACTTGCAGTTATCGTTTTAGCATCTTCATCAGCAGCATATGCTGCAGTAGATTTTGCCTCTTTTGATGCAGATGGCGACGGTGCGATTACAATGGAAGAAGCGAAGGTTAACCCTCAACTTGTGAAGATTTTTGATGATTTAGATACTGATGGAAATGGTGAAATCTCTAAAGAAGAGTTTTCAAAGGTACAGTAATCAATATTCGAAGATACTCCACTAAAGCCGCCTTAGTCAGCGGCTTTTTTGTATTTTAAATTAACTAATTAGCGTAACTAGTTAAAGGAATATAGCACTTACTTGGAATAGTTTTTCTACAACGGTAATATGTTTTTTGTCGATTAAAAACATAATGACATGATCGCCCGACATAATAATTGTATCATCGTGAGCTATCAGTACATCGTCATTACGTACTATTGCGCCAATAGTTGTACCCGCTGGAAGTTTTATGTCGGCAATCGCGCGACCAACAACTTTAGATGTGCTTTCATCACCATGAGCAACCGCTTCTATGGCTTCTGCCGCACCTTTACGCAGTGAATACACATTAACAATATCACCACGGCGTACGTGCGTTAATAACGCTGATATTGTTGCTTGTTGTGGCGATATGGCAATGTCTATTTCGCCGCCTTGTACCAAATCAACGTAAGCACCACGCTGGATAAGCACCATGGTTTTCTGTGCGCCCATACGTTTTGCAAGCATGGCTGACATAATGTTTGCTTCATCGTCATTGGTTACGGCAATAAACACATCTACTTGTTCAATATGCTCTTCTGAGAGCAGTTCTTGATCAGATGCGTCACCACAAAAAACGACCGTGTTATCGAGCATTTCTGAGAGTTGCTCAGCACGTTCTTTACTGCGTTCAATTAGTTTAACGGTGTGGTTTTTTTCAAGTGAGCGGGCAAGGCCTGCCCCAATGTTACCGCCACCAGCTATCATAATTTTTTTGTACGAACGCTCAAGTTTTTGTAGCTCGTTCATTACTGCGCGTATATGTTTTGTAGCGGCAATAAAGAATACTTCGTCATCGGCTTCAATAACGGTGGTACCCAATGGTTTTATTGCTTTACCTTGACGATAAATAGCGGCAACACGAGTTTCTACATTAGGAATATGTTCTTTAAGTGCAGATAACGCATAACCTACAAGTAAACCGCCATAGTAAGCTTTTACGGCTACTAACGAGAGCATGCCATCAGCAAACTGCAATACTTGCAGAGCACCAGGGTAGTCAATTAAACGGCGAATATACTTAGTGACCAGTGCTTCGGGAGCAATGTAATGATCGATTGGTAAATCATCGTTTTGAAATAGTTTTTCGCGGTATTTTAAATATTGCTCTGAGCGAATGCGGGCAATTTTAGTGGGCGTTTTAAAAATACTGTACGCCACTTGGCATGCAACCATGTTCACTTCATCTGAACTGGTTACCGCTATAATCATATCGGCATCTTCAGCACCTGCACGGCGTAATACATCAGGATGCGCACTGTGGCCCATAACCCCTTGTAAGTCGTACTTATCTTGAAGTTCACGTAATCGGTTACCGTCTATATCAACAACGGTAATTTCGTTTTGTTCGCCAACTAAGTTTTCAGCAAGCGTAGCACCAACTTGCCCGGCACCGAGTATAATTATTTTCATTATTTACCCGTGGTATTGATCATAATTTAATTAAAAAAATAGCCATTTAATGTTTCATAAATGGCTAACTATTTAGTGTACGGCTATTAGGCTTTTTTAACTAGCTTAGCGTAATAAAATCCATCACTTTCACCGGGCAGTAACTGCAAACCTGGCGTTGTTACGGTATCGTTTTCGTGTAGAGGTATATGTTCTACATCATCGTTATTAGCTAAAAACTTAGCAACTTGCTGTTGGTTTTCTTGTGGAAGAACCGAACACGTAGCATATACCAATGTGCCACCTGGTTTTAACAGTGGCCAAATGCTATCAAGAATATCGCTTTGTAACTTGGCTAAGTCTTCGATATCTGATGCGCGACGTAACCATTTTATGTCAGGGTGACGGCGAATTACGCCAGTGGCCGAACAAGGCACATCAAGCAAAATACGATCAAATAATTTTTCATCCCACCAGGTATGTGGTTGCGATGCATCGCCACATTGTAGGTCTGCACCTAAGCCAATACGAGTTAAGTTTTGCTTAACACGTTCAAGGCGAGTTGAGTCGCTATCAAGTGCAAGTACATCAGCATCAGCAAGCTCTAAAATATGACATGTTTTACCGCCAGGGGCTGCGCAGGCATCCAAAATATAGTCGTCTGCTTTAGGTTCTAAAAAGCGGGCTGCCAACTGTGCTGCAGCATCTTGTACTGAACATGCACCTGTATCAAACTCAGGTAACGAAAATACATCACGTGGTTTGGCAAGCTTAATCCCATCAATAAAATCAGGGTTTAAGGTGTGTTCAATATCGTTAGCGCTGAGCATGTCACTGTATTCTTGCGTGCTAAATTGGGCTTGATTGACACGAAGCCACATTGGCGCTTGTTGCTGGTTTTCTTCAAGTAGTGCTTCCCAGCTATCTGGGTAGGCTGTTTGCACCTGTTTAATAAACCAATTTGGATGGTTGTATAAACATACCGGAATAAGCTTCGCTTTTTCTTCAAGCTCAGCTTGTTGACGCTGAAAGCTACGTAAAATGGCGTTTATCAGTCCTTTTAATCCTAAAGCGCGTAGTTGAGCCAGTGCGTTAACCGTTTCTGAAATGGCAGCATGAGGTGGTACGCGCATATGCTGCAGTTGATAAATACCTACGTATAATAAAAACTGAAATATTCTACGTTTACCTTTTAATGGCTGCTCTACTAAGTGTTGGCAGTAATTTTCAAGGCTCGGTAAGTAGCGTAAAACGCCATAACAAATTTGCTGTAGCAACGCTTTATCTTTAGGCGGCAAGCCTTGGCTTGCAAATGGAAGTTCTTGATTAAGCGATGCGCCTTTATCAACTACGTTATATAAAGTTTCAGCGGCAAGCGCTCGTACGTTTGGAACATTACTCATTGTTTTCGCCTAATATTGTGCCAGGAGTAACCCAGTCACTACGACCATTTAAAAAGTCGTTAATTGCCATTGGTTTTTTACCTTGCGGCTGTAATTGCGTAATACATAAAGCGTGTTCGCCACACGCCACTACTACGCCATTTTTGTCGCTTGATAAAATTTGCCCAGGATCACCTGATTGCAGCATAACCTGCGCTTGATGAATCTTTACTGTTTGCCCACCCATTTGGGTAAAGCACATTGGCCACGGGTTAAAAGAGCGAATGTTTCGCTCGATTTGAAGCGCACTCAAGGACCAGTCGATATTAGCTTCCTCTTTAGAAAGCTTTTTAGCGTAGTTAGCAAGTTCATCGTTTTGAGGTTCAGGGGTGATCTCACCATTAGCTAATTTATTAATGGTTTCAATTAACGCATCTGGACCTAGCTCAGCAAGCTTTGTATATAAGCTTGCGCTAGTTTCTGTTGTGCTAATAGGGCAGCGGCTTATATGTAGCATATCGCCGGTATCTAGCCCTTCATCCATTTGCATTATTGTTACGCCGGTTTGTTCATCACCTGCCCAAATTGCGCGTTGAATAGGTGCAGCACCGCGCCAGCGCGGTAATATAGAGCCATGCACATTTAAACAACCTAAACGTGGCGCTTCTAAAATAGCTTTAGGTAAAATTAAGCCATATGCTACAACAATCATAATGTCGGCATTTAAGCTTGTTAGCTCAGCTAGTGCTTCATCATTTTTTAATGACTGTGGCTGAAAAACCGGTAAGTTGTGCTCAAGCGCTAGCTCTTTCACTTCACTGGCTTTTAATTTTTTACCACGACCTGCAGGGCGATCTGGCTGGCTATATACACCCACTATTTGGTGTTCGCTTTGTATCAGCGCTTGTAAATGACGTGCGGCAAAGTCCGGCGTACCGGCAAATATAATGCGTAATGGTTGAGTCACTGAGTTTTCCTAAGGTGCTTATTACTGTTCTGCAAACTTGGCTTCTTTTTCAAGCTTTTTACGAATACGTTGGCGCTTTAATGGAGATAAGTAATCAATGAATAGCTTACCTTGAAGGTGATCTAGTTCATGTTGAATACAAATAGCCAATAATTCATCTGCATCTAGTAAAAATTCTTCACCGTTTTCGTTAAGTGCAGCGACTGTTACTGTTTCTGCGCGATCTACTTTTGCATACGAGTTAGGTACTGATAAACAGCCTTCTTCGCTAACGGTAGAGCCGTCTTTTTTTATGATTTGTGGATTAATTAATACCAGTGGCTCATTGCGCTCTTCTGATACATCAATAACAACGATTCGTTGATGAATATCTACTTGCGTGGCCGCAAGACCAATGCCATTTTCATCGTACATTGTCTCTAGCATGTCTTTTACAATTTGGCGTACTGTGTCATCAACTTGTACAACATCTTTTGCTACAGTACGTAAACGTTCATCTGGAAATCTTAAAACTTCTAACCTAGCCATAGTTACCTTTTTCACTTGTGCTTAATTTAGGGTATTGTATGCTCTTATTTTAGCCATTCGCGTTCACCTTTAACAGGTTTTGGGCAATAATAATGAAAAAACAATACAAGGAAGCTCGATGAAATCTCCACTACTTGCAATCATGCTTACGTTAAGCGCTGCGTTTCCCGCAGTTGCTGATGTACTTAAAATAAAAAAAGGCGCACCAAAACAGTATGTTGTAAAAAAAGGCGATACACTTTGGGATATTTCTGGCATCTATTTAGATGAGCCTTGGCTATGGCCTGAACTTTGGCAAATGAATCCACAAATTGACAACCCACACCTAATTTACCCCGGTGATGCATTAGCGTTGATATACGATGCAGATGGAAACCCACGTTTAGTGATAAATAAAGGATATAGAAAGCTATCTCCTCAGGGTCGTATTACACCAAAAGGGCGTGATGCTATTACTACTTTGCCGCTTGAAATGATCAAACCTTATATCAGTTACGAGCAAGCAATGAACAGTGACGATATTAAAGGTAAACCTTATATTTTAGGTGCAAACGAAAATACTAAAACACAAACGCTAGGCCATATTTTATATGTTAAAGGCGACTTACAAGTACATAAAGCATATGCTATTTACCATAAAGGTGACCCCTACACTGATTTAACCGGTGAAGTGTTAGCAACGCGTGCATCTTACGTGGGTATAGCACGTGCTTTTAGAGCGGGCGATGAGAAAAATGGCGTGCCTTCGTCATTACGCGTTGAGTCTGTTAAACGAGAAATTCAGCAAGGTGATTTTTTAATGCCGGCAATGGAAGGCCAAATGCTTCCTGCGTACTTTGATATACACCGTCCTTTAGAACCTGTAACAGGTAATATTATTGCTTCACCACGCGAAGTTAGAGAATTCAGCACAATGGATGTTGTGGTGCTAAACTTAGGCAGTGAACAAAATATAGAAGCGGGTCATGTATTAGATCTAGAGCGTCAATCACCAACGGTTATTGATGGTCCTCGTGGCCCTCGTTATCCAGAAGATTCTAGTAAATATGAGAAGCTTTTATCTGATGTGAGCCAATTATTTGGTGATGAGTCTGACGAACAAAACACAACGTGGACCATGCCTAAAGAAAAAGTTGGTGAGCTAATTGTCTTTAAAGTGTATGACAAAGTAAGTTATGCATTAATAACTAAAAACCAGCACCCAATTCGCATTGGAGATATTGCAGTTATTCATTAAGAAGTAGCGAGTCGGTGCTCTAGGAGAGAGCATGGATCAGTCATCTGGCAAGCTAGCCCACTGGCTTGCCTTTTATATGTGTAAAGGGTTGGGTATAAAAACCCTTTTAGCACTATCTACAAACTATTCCCTTGGGTCGTTATTCGACTTATCTCATGACAAGCTTTTACAGCTTGGGTTAACCGCTAATCAAGCGAGCAATTTACTCAACACCAATTGGCAACAAGTCAGTCATTATGAGCAATTAATAGCGCTGAACAACATTACTGTTGTCTGTATTTTTGATCCGCTTTACCCAGAAGATCTCCGGCAGATTGCCAGTGCGCCTTTATTACTATTTTGCAGGGGAGATGTCTCGTTATTATCAACTCCACAGATTGCAATTGTAGGCAGCCGTAATGCTACACCTACCGGGCTTGAAATAGCCTCAGAATTTGCATACGAGTTAACTTTGGCGGGTATTACGGTTACTTCAGGTATGGCGCGGGGAATAGATGGTGCAGCACATAAAGGCTCTCTTGCTGGTACAGGTAAAACCATAGCGGTGCTTGGTACTGGGGTTGATATTTACTATCCCAAACGCCATAAACTATTAACAAACCAAGTTTTAGAAAGCGGTTTGCTGGTGAGTGAGTTTTTACCAGGCACAGCTGCTCATGCGCACAACTTTCCGCGCCGTAATCGTATTATTTCTGGATTATCGTTAGGAGTGCTTATTGTTGAAGCTGAAATTAAAAGTGGTTCGTTAATTACAGTACGCTATGCGCTTGAACAAAATAAAGAGGTATTTGCAGTACCGGGTTCTATTAAAAACCCGTTAGCGCAGGCAAGTCACTTTTTAATAAAGCAAGGTGCTAAGCTGGTAGAAAACGTGGCTGACATTCTTGATGAGGTGAGTTTCACTTACGACAATAATGTATTTAATAAAGAGCAGCCGATTCAAGCCAATTCTCAATGTGAGGTTCTAAATAGTATTGGCTTTGAAGTAACCAGTGTAGATGACATTGTGCGTCGTGCGCAGTGGCCAATAGATAAAGTACTCAGTAGGTTGCTCGATTTAGAATTAGACGATCAGATTGAGCGAGTCTTAGATGGTTACATCAAGTTAAGCGCAGGAAGGTAATATGTTTGATATTCTTTTGTATCTTTTTGAAAATTACATTCATAGCGAAGCGGATATATTTGCAGAGCAAAATGAGTTAACCGATGAGCTACTGCGTGCGGGCTTTAATAAGCCTGAGATATTTAAAGCTCTTGATTGGTTAGAGCAACTAGCCGATTTACAACACAGCGATGAGTCTCCTTATCTTATTGCTAACCCTAAAGATGCTGTGCGTATATTTACCGATAGTGAATGCCAAAGGCTCAGCGCTGAGTGTCGTGGCTTTTTAATGTTTATTGAGCAAATAGGCGTAATTAACAATGTAACACGTGAAATGGTAATGGACTGTTTAGCCTCTCTCGATAAACCAACTATAAGCCTAGAAGACTTAAAGTGGATTGTACTTATGATCTTGTTTAACGTTCCTGGCTCTGAAGAGGCATATGAGCAAATGGAAGATTTGATTTTTGATGAACCCAACGAACTTCTTCATTAGAGATAATTATCTTGATTGTACTCAAATTACTTAAAAGGATAAGCACGGCATTGCTTGTATCTTTAAGTGGTTTGGGTATATTAGGCGAAAATTCACCAACCTATTAGGATCACCATGAGTAAAATCGACCATTCGCTTTTCTCGGCGAACAAGCACGCCCTCGAAAAAGAATACGAGATATGCCCACAGTGTGGTTCAGAGTTAGTGATCCGCAATAGTAAATCAGGCCCTTTTTTAGGATGCGCAAGTTATCCCAAATGCGACTTTATTAGGCCGCTGGCACATCACGACAGTAACGAAATCAAAATATTAGAAGATTCTGCATGTCCTGAGTGTAGCAAACCGCTGGTGGTTAAAAATGGCCGCTATGGTATGTTTATTGGGTGTACGGGTTATCCAGAGTGTCATTATATTGCTAACGAAAATGAAGAAAAGCAAAGCGAAGATACTTTGCCTAGTTGCCCTAAATGCAAAAAAGGTCATTTAGTCGCGCGCAGTAATAAGTTTGGTAAAGTATTTTATTCTTGTGATTGCTACCCAAGTTGTAAATACACGCTTAATAATAAACCGGTTGAACATCCGTGTCCTGAATGTGACTGGCCTATCGTCATAGAAAGAAATATGGCAAACGGCATATTATTGCAATGCCCACAAAAAAGCTGCATGCATAAGCTCACCCCAACTGAATAACGTTTAATTATATCTGGAGACTACTTTGTCAGACCTTTCAAATACGCCCACTGCAATAACATGCTTAACGCAAGGCGAAGTTATTTTATACCCAACAGAAGCTGTATATGGTTTAGGTTGTGATCCAGATAATCAACAAGCCGTTGAGGCACTATTAGCTATTAAGCAGCGCCCGGTTGAAAAAGGGCTTATTTTAATCGCTGATAACTACGGACAATTATTAAAATACGTAGATGATGCAAAAATACCAATGGATAAACGCGCTGATATTTTTTCGAGTTGGCCTGCTGCAATTACATGGGTTATGCCTGCATCTAAAAATACGCCTAAATGGCTCACAGGGCAGTTTGATACCATCGCGGTAAGAGTAACAAACCATCCAACAGTAAAGCGTTTGTGCCAAGAGTTTGGTAAGCCATTAGTATCAACCAGTGCAAACTTAACCGGTCAAGAAACGGTAATTAGTATTGAGCAAGCCAAAGCGCAATTTGCAGAACAAGTTGGCTTTTACGTTGACGAGCCGTTAGGTGGTAATACTCAACCAAGCACAATAAAAGACGCCATGACTGGCAAAATATTTAGAGGTTAATATGCAAAGCGAATTATTAAATCAAGTAAAAGCATACTTTATGGCTTTGCAAGACACTATTTGCCAAGGTTTGGAGGCTGCAGATGGCAGTGCTAAATTTATAGAAGATAACTGGCAGCGAGCAGAAGGCGGTGGTGGTCGTACACGCGTAACCACTAATGGCACTGTAATAGAGCAAGGCGGAGTTAATTACTCTCATGTATTTGGCGCTTCAATGCCTGGTTCGGCAACAGCGCACAGACCAGAGCTTGCAGGGCGCAGCTTTCATGCGTGTGGTGTGTCGTTAGTTATTCACCCTAAAAACCCTCATGTACCAACAAGTCATGCCAATGTGCGCTTTTTTATAGCCGAAAAAGAAGGCGAAGAGCCAATATGGTGGTTTGGTGGCGGGTTTGATCTCACTCCTTTTTATCCAGTATTAGAAGACGTACAACATTGGCATCAAGTTGCTCACGACATTTGTGCGCCTTTTGGCAGCGACGTTTATCCAAAATACAAAACCTGGTGCGACGAGTACTTTTATTTAAAGCACAGAGATGAGACTCGCGGAGTAGGCGGTTTATTCTTTGACGATTTAAACGAACTTGGTTTTGAAAAGAGTTTTGCGTTTATGCAATCGGTGGGTAATGGATTTTTAGATGCCTATTTACCTATTATTGGACGTCGCAAAAATGACGAATACACAGAGCAACAACGTGATTTTCAGCTTTATCGTCGCGGGCGCTACGTTGAGTTTAATTTAGTATGGGATAGGGGCACTTTATTTGGATTACAAAGTGGCGGGCGCACTGAGTCTATATTAATGTCTATGCCACCACTTGCACGCTGGGAATATAACTATAAACCAGAGCCAAGTAGCCCAGAAGCTAACCTATATCAGTATTACTTACGCCCGCAAGAGTGGTTAACGAGTCAACCAAGTGAGCTGATAGCCAGAGAGTGGCAATTATAAAAATTAAACAATAATCAAAAAGGCGCTAATTAGCTGTCTTTTGATCACAAGTCTGACTCAAGAGATTTTGCTAAATCGTAGCCTTCCAGGATGGCTTGTAACTTAAGCCATCCTTGCCATAACACTTTCACAGATGCACGCCCTGTGCGCTTGGTATCTTTCCAG
>NZ_JACJEO010000027.1:0-58542 GCF_014164115.1 Pseudoalteromonas sp. SG45-2 | reverse complement strand
CAAAACACTCAAAACACTCAAATAGTTAACTTTTTTCCTGCGCACCGTTTTTGATATTGATTTGTATTATCATTTGCTTTAATTTGTTTTAATACTATAAAAATTATGGCTTTCTATGTCTGCACCACAGGGCTATCAACGCAACAAATTTGATTTTGATATTTTAGTTGTTGAAGACGATACATTACTTAATGATCAAATTACTGAATTACTAGCTAACCAAGGGTACTCTGTTACACAGTGTTTTGATGGTGATCAAGCGCTTGATTTAGCGGTTGCTCAACGTTTTAGTCTTATTTTATTAGATGTTATGTTGCCGGGAAAAGACGGTTTAGCAGTACTTAATATTTTACGTAGTTGTAATAACACCCCTGTAATAATTGTATCGGCAAAACATGCTGAAGAAGAGCGTATTTTAGGTTTATCAGCCGGTGCAGATGATTATTTAGCAAAACCGTTTAATGGCCAAGAATTATTACTACGCGTAGATTCAGTACTAAGGCGCGTTTTTAAACAAGACACAAATACCCCTTACATTGCTAATATTGATGGACTTGAAATAGATAGCCTACGCCAGCAGGTTTTTCTGCATTGTGAGCTATTAGCTTTTACGCCTATTGAGTTTGCCTTGCTGCAAATTTTAATGAAAAACCAAGAACAAATACTGTTAAAACCTTTTTTATATCAAGCGGCGCTTAACAAGCGTTTCAGTCAGTACGATCGTAGTTTAGATATGCATATGAGTCGTATACGAAAAAAATTAAATAACGCCGGCTGGGATGGCAGCCGTTTACACACTGTGCATGGGCAAGGGTACTGTATTAAATGACACGACGTTTATTTTGGAAGCTGTGCTTAATTATTGGTACTGGTGTTGTTGCGATGTTTTATTTAATTAATGTCGCGGTTAATCATTTTGAAAATGATATGAGCATGCTAAGTGACTCAAGCCGAGAAGAGTTAATTAATTGGCAAAAAAAGGCTGAGGTTGTATTTGATCAAGGTGATATGAGCGAACTTGAGCGTTGGGTTGATGATTTACAACAACAAGAAAATATTTGGGCTGTAATTGCTAAAGCCAATGTGGTTGAGTTAGCAGGTAATCGCTCTCATCGTCATGAGTATACAGGGTATAACTTGGGGCGAAGTATTGATTGGAAAATCCATCTGTATTTTGAGCATGCCCCCGTTATGCAATTACCCTTTAAAGATGGTGCAACTAGCCTTGTTGTGCACTTGCCGCAAAGAATGCGCCCAGGATCACTTTGGAATTTAACACGTTTGTCGTTACAAGTTTTATTGCCAATGCTGATATTGGTGTGTTTATCTATTGTGTTATATCGCCATATTATGCATCCTATTAAAGAACTCGACTTAGCAAGTAGGGCATTTAGCAAAGGAGACTTTAGTGTCAGAGTTCGAGAGCAGCTGGGCTCACGCAATGATGAACTATCCCAGTTAGCTGAAACATTTGATTTAATGGCAGAGCGGATCAGTGATCAGATTATGCATCAACGTGTATTACTAACTGATCTGTCTCACGAGTTGAGAACACCTTTAACACGCTTAGATATAGCAACTGACAATTTACTCACTCACAGAGAAAAGGGTGTAGAAGACACGCAAATCAAATTAGAGCGTATTCACAAAGAGTCACAGCACATCCGTAAGTTAGTAGATGACACGCTTACTTTATCTTGGTTAGATAACGAGTCACCTCAGTTGCGCATTGAATCTTTGGATTTAGTCGATTTACTCGAAATCCTCATTGAAGATGGGCGTTTTGAGTATCCAGATAAACTGATTTTTGCTGACTTACCTAATCAAGCCTATATTGAAAACAGTAATCACAGAGCATTAGGTCAAGCACTGGAGAATATACTTAGAAATGCACTACGTTACACACCCATTAATAAAAAAGTACGGATTAGCCTCATTGATTATAAACATGAATATAAAATTATTATTGCAGATCAAGGTCCAGGAGTACCTAAAGAGCATTTAAATACTATTTTTAGACCTTTTTTCCGGATTGATTCAGCTCGCTCATGCAACAGTGATAGCTTTGGTTTAGGGCTTGCTTTAGCATAAAGACAATTACATGCGATTGCTGCAACAGTATTTGCTAAAAATGATACTGCAGGTGGTTTAGTAATGACTGTAACGGTTCCTAAAGGTGTATAAATTACATTTCATATTGTTTGCTTGTAAAACTAAGCAACGCTTTCTCGTCCTGCTCACGCCGTTACTTACATGTTTTTAGGCAACTAAAATAGATTGCACCTAACACGTCTTTGTATATATCCTAAATGTAACAAATGTAACAAATGTAACAAATGTAACAAATGTAAAGTTGCTATACTTTTCATTAAAAGAAAATGATAATTCTTCTTATTTGTAATTGAGAAGGAGCGTCCCCCTTGAAAAAATTAGCCCTAATGAGTGCTATTTGTGCATCATTTAGTTCACCTATATACGCGCAAGAACTTGCTAAAAATACAGCGTCTGTTGAAAAAATATCTGTAGTTGGTTCTGCAACTAATTTGAGTATTACAGCTGAAGAAATAGAACAATATCAAGCAAGTGATCTGGCTGACATTTTTCGACATTCACCTTCTGTTAGTGTGGGTGGCTCGGTAGGCGTTGCACAAAAGATCTATATTCGTGGTGTTGAAGATTCTTTATTAAATATAACGGTTGATGGTGCACAGCAAACATCAACGTTATTTCATCATATTGGTCGTGTAACAATAGATCCAGACCTACTGCAACAAATCGATGTGCAAGCAGGTGCCGGCGAAGCAACAAGTGGTCCTGGTGCGATTGGCGGCTCTATCCGCTTTAAAACTAAAGACGCGCAAGACTTACTTAATCAAGGTGAACAATTTGGTGGACGTGTTAAAGCAAGTTACTTTTCAAATGACGGTACGCGTTTAAGCACCAGTGTATACGGTAAATTAAGTGATACATGGGGCGTACTAGGGTATTTCAGTACTGTGGATCGCGAGAACATGGAAGATGGTGATGGCGATACTATTTATGGTACGGCCGCCGATCAAGATATGATGTTTATTAAAGCCAGTGGTGAGTTAGCAGATAATCATCATTTGTCGATAAGTATTGAAAAACGCGACGAAGAAGGGGATTTTTCAGCACGCCCTAACTGGGCGGTACAAGAAGGTGATGCTTTGTATCCAAGTGAAGCAGAGCGAGAGACTTACGTTGCTAATTATATATTTTCTCACAATAACTTATTGTATTTAGAGGCGACAGCATACAAAACCGAATCATCTTTTAATGGCGGCCGATTTGCTTGGCTTGCTGACATTGACACATATGGCTTAGATATTCGTAATACAAGTATTATTGATGAACATAAATTTGTTTATGGCGTTGATTATAGAAATGATGAAGTATCGAGTGGGTCTGCAGCAGGTGCAAAAGAAAATTCAGAACAAGGCAGTGTACTGGGTGTTTATGCACAAGGTTATAGTGATATTACTCCACAACTTTTACTGAGTTATGGGGTGCGTTTTGATAGTTATAAGTTTAAACAAGACATCTTATTAGATGAATATTACGGCACTGCAATTACAGAAAGCGCATCGAGTTTAGATGACAATGAACTGAGTTTTAATATCGGTTTAGCATACGACATTAATGATGCTTGGACAGTAGGGCTTGGATATGCTGAAGCCGCGCGTGGTAAGCAAATAGGTGATGGCTTTACCATTGATGGATATTTATATGACGGTTCAGATATTCCAGTAGCGGATGAAAGTTTAGTACCTGAGACCGTAGCTAATATTGAAGCATCCATAACGTACACTAATGAAAATTTATCCGCTAAGGCAAGTATTTATAATTCGTCTTTAGATGATGTGATATTTGAAGGGTATGAAGGAAACTCGGTTTATAACAATATAGGCACGTTAGAGACTAAAGGATTTGAGTTTGACCTAGCATATCGTTTAAATTCATTTGATTTCTTCATTGGATTTTCAGCTACTGATACAGAGCTTGACCCACGTGATGGGTTGTACAGTGTAAGTTATGATGCAATTGATATTAATGGCTATGAGTTTGTCGGTTTAGGGAATAGCAGAGGCAATACATGGGTTGCTGGCGTTGATTACGACATTAACACTGATGCAAAGGTTGGTTTTAGTGTAACTAAAGTCGATTCACTCGATATTAATACTCTTCATCAAGCTGTTGACCTTGGTTGGACCGATTCTTTATATACCCTAAATAAACCAAGCTATACCACTGTTGATTTATATGGGCAGTGGAATGTGACGAATGCATTATTATTTAATGTTGCTGTTACTAATTTATTTAATGAGTTATATATCGATCATTCAAGTGTGGGTGATTACAGTGAAGTATTTGGCACTGTTGTTGGTCCATACGAATCTGGGCGCGATATTCGCTTATCGATTTCTTATCAGTTTTAAGAATAAGTAACTTATTTTATGTTCTTAAAATTGTTTAAAAAGTGGGTCTTTTGGGTCCACTTAATTATAGGTCTAATCGCCGGTTTATTTATTTTTAGCATGTCGTTCACGGGTTTTCTATTAACCTATGAACGACAGATTGTTGAGCTAGATGAAATGCGATTTACTGTAAATAACACCTATGTTCAACAGCGACTATCGACTGATGATGTTGTGGATATTTTGCGAAAATCGCATCCGAGTCAATCACATATTTATATTCGTTGGGTTAATCGAGAAGGGGCTGCCATTCCTGCCTGGGCTGGAAAGCATAGCTACTTATTACACCCTTATACAGGAGACGTGCTTCGTGAAGGAGAGGGGTTAGCGGCTGACTTTTTTCACGTTGTAACTGATATACATCGTTATTTATTACTGCATGGCGCTTCGCAGGTGATTGGTAAAAATATAAATGGCTACGCTAATCTATTTTTTATCTTTTTATTACTATCGGGTGCTTATCTGTGGTTACCAAAGCGATTTAACCGCTCTGCATTAAAAGGATATTTATTACTAGCAAAGAGTTACAAATCATCACATCATCGAAATAGGCAGTGGCATTTAGTTTTTGGAATTTGGTGTTTACCGGTTTTACTCGTTTTGTCATTAACGGCTACTTTGTTTCATTTTGATTGGGCAAATAAGGCACTGTACGGCGCATTTGGACAAAGTGTACCGGAGCGTGAAAAGCATCTACCAGTATTAGATTTATCGGCTGATGAAGTACTGTACGATACTTTATTTCAACAAGCTAAAGTACATGCAATTAATAATGGTGCTGCTGATTGGTATTCAATGTGGTTAGAATTAAGTGACAAAAAACACGAAGCACGTTTTTATATTGATACCAGTATCGGGAATCGCCAAGAATATGCGTATTCATTATTTTTAGATACTCGCACTGGTGATGCAATTAAAACGTTAAAAAAATCGGATTGGACGCGAGGCGATCAAGCATGGGGAACATCTCGATTTTTACATACCGGTGAATACTTTGGTTTTTTAGGGCAAACATTAGCTGGTTTGGCATCATTGCTCGCATGTTTTTTAGTGTATACAGGCATAGTTTTAGCATGGAAGCGATTGATAACTAAGCGCTAATTTACACTTATCGTCGAGTATTTGATTGATATGTGCGATTTGATATATAAAAATTTATTTTACACAAAAAAGCCAGCGCATTAGGCGCTGGCTTTTAGTATTCAAATGCTTACTTAGTTAATTAAGCGGCATTAGCTTCTTTTTTAACGCTATTACGCGCGGCTTTGCCTGCAAGTAAATCAGCCGGGTCAAAGTCATCAACGTTAATAACATCTAAACGAGATTGCTCAACAGCAGCTAGTTTATCAGCCTCTGCTTGGCTTAAAATACCTGCTTCAAGCCCCATTTGCGCTACTTTATCAAGCTGAAAGAATGGCAGTTTAAGGCCTTTTTCTTTACATACTCTTTCAAATAATGGCTCAACGTCTAGGATGTCTTTAAGCGTTTGCTCTTGACGACCTACAAGGTTAAGCGGCTCATTTTTTAAGTATACGTAGCTTGCTAAACGGTTACGCGTTTCACTAGGTACTTGTAGTAGTTGTGCTAGTTTATGCTCAAGTTGGTCAGTTGGTTTACGAACAGGGCGACCAAACGGGAATAACAATACTTTTAACACGGCGCGTAGTGGAGCCGAAGGCATGTTATTAATTAAATCAGCAAGTGCACGTTGGCAATGGTAAAGGTGATCTTGGCAACTCCATTTTACTAGAGCAAAATCTTCTTTTTTACGGCCTTCGTCGTTGTAACGCTTAAGCGTTGCAGACACTAAGTATAAGTAACTAAGTAAGTCACCTAAACGTGCTGAAATACGTTCTTTACGTTTTAGTGAGCCACCAAATACTGCCATGCTAATGTCTGACATAAGAGCAAGTGATGCACTAAAGCGTGACGCTATACGGTAAAATTCAGCAGTTTCGTCGTTGTACGGCACACTTGTAAAACGTGCGCCGGTAAGTGCAAGCCACTTAGTACGTACAAGGTTCGACATAGTAAAACCAATGTGACCCATTAGCGCTTTATCAAATACGTTAAGCGCCTCTTCGCGGTCTTCAATTTCGCACGCACCAAGCTCGGTAAGTACAAATGGATGACAGCGAATCGCACCTTGACCATAAATAATCATATTACGGGTCAAGATGTTTGCACCTTCAACGGTAATGGCAATAGGTGCACCTTGATAGCCACGACCTAAATAGTTATTTGGCCCAAGCATGATGCCCTTACCGCCAAGTACATCCATTGCATGAATAGTTGCATCACGCATTTGCTCTGTCAGGTGGTATTTAATAATGGCAGAAACAACCGATGGTTTTTCGCCTAAATCAACCGCACCCGTAGACATACTAACCGCAGCATCAGAGCTGTAAGCATAACCCGCAAGTTTAGCTAGTGACTCTTCAACACCTTCCATTTTACCAATAGGTAAACGGAACTGACGACGAATTCGGCTATAAGCACCTGTCGCAATAGCAATCATTTTAATGCCACCGGCAGAGTTTGACGGTAACGTAATTGCACGACCAACCGATAAACATTCAACCAACATGCGCCAGCCTTGACCAGCCATATCTGGACCACCAATAATGTAATCAAGTGGTACAAAAATGTCTTTACCGCGAGTAGGACCATTTTGAAATGGTACGTTAAGCGGGAAATGTCGACGACCAATTTCAACTCCAGGAGTATCCGTTGGAATAAGTGCACAGGTAATGCCTGGCTCTTTATTGTCGCCAATTAAGCCGTCTGGATCTTGTAATTTAAACGCCAGACCAAGTACGGTAGCAACTGGGGCAAGTGTAATGTAACGCTTATTCCACGTTAAACTAACACCCACAACCTCTTCGCCATTCCATTGCCCTTTACACACTACACCGTAGTCTGGAATTGAGCTTGCATCAGAACCCGCTTCTGGCGACGTTAATGCAAAACATGGAATTTCTTGACCGCTCGCTAAGCGCGGTAAGTAATGATCTTTTTGCTCTTTTGTACCATAGTGCTGTAATAATTCACCTGGGCCTAAAGAGTTTGGTACACCAACAATTGACGAAAGCAATGTTGATTTACTTGTTAGTTTTTGAAGTACACATGACTGTGCAAATGCAGAAAACTCTAAACCGCCGTATTCTTTTTTGATAATCATGGCAAAGAATTTATTATCTTTTAGATATTGCCATACATCTTGAGGAAGGTCGGTTAGTTCGTGCGTTGCTTCCCAATCGTCCAACATGCTACATACTACTTCAACAGGGCCATCAACAAAGGCTTGCTCTTCAATAGTAAGTTTAGGAACTGGGTATTGGTGAAGTTTTTTCCAATCTGGGTTACCGCAAAATAAGTCAGCTTCCCACCACGTCGTACCGGCATCAATAGCTGATTTTTCAGTATCAGACATGCTTGGCGTTACTTTTTTAAACGTAGCAAAAATAGGCTTGATGATATATTGCTGACGAAGGCCAGTAACAGAAAGAGGAACCGCGATGATCAAAAAGATCAACCAGCTAATTAAACCAAAAGCACCCGCAAAGGTACCAATTAATAAAGTTATAGCCGAAACACCAAGTGCTGTGTTCCAACTTGCTCTGTGGTAAACCGCAGTGCAAAGCAACGCGATTAGAACCAGTGTAAATATGAGTGTCATTTTTATTCCTTAATAGAGGTCAGACCACCTCACTTAGAGTAGCGCTAGTAACAGTAATTTTCAAGTACATAACGATGTTAAATTGTAGTAGAAAGTAACTTAAATACGATATTTAATTACCCGACAGAGGAACGCTCAATAACTATCGTATAGTCAAAGCATTAGCCGTAAGTAGTGTTAACGTAAAAATAAATAAATCTAATAGCAAAATGACACTTTTTAAGTAAGTATAGCCGTTATAGCGGGCTGCAATTTAGTGTACGCTTAATACACAAATATTCGCTATTTATTTTAATGTATGGTTTTTAAGGGTTATTTTATTAATGTGTGAATTACTTGGCATGTCAGCCAATGTGCCTACTGATATTTGTTTTAGTTTTTCAGGCCTTTTAGAGCGTGGTGGTAATACAGGTCCTCATAAAGATGGTTGGGGTATTACATTTTACGAAGGTAAAGGCTGTAGAACCTTTAAAGATCCTGAGCCGAGTTATCAATCTGAAATTGCAAAGCTCGTTAAAGCATACCCCATTAAAAGTGTCTCGGTTATTAGCCACATTCGCCAAGGTAATCGAGGTCGGGTATGTCTTGAAAATACTCATCCGTTTACTCGTGAGTTGTGGGGGCGTGAAATAACCTATGCTCATAACGGGCAGCTTTCAAATTATCATGATTTAAAACCTGAATATTATCGACCTGTGGGTAATACCGATAGCGAGTTGGCATTTTGCTGGTTGCTTGACAAAATTCGTGAAAAGTACCCGCAGCGACCAAGTAATATGGCGTCGGTTTTTAGATACGCGGCTAAGCTTTCGCATACGCTACGTGAAAAAGGGGTGTTTAATATGTTATTGACCGATGGGGTGTTTGTTTTAGCGTATTGCACTAATAACTTACACTACATAACGCGCCGTGCGCCATTTGGTAAAGCAACGTTGATTGATGCCGACATGGTGGTTGATTTTCAACAAGAGACCACACCAAACGATGTAGTAACAGTTATAGCTACAAGGCCTTTGACGAATGATGAGCGCTGGCAAAAAATGGAGCCTGGGGAATTTGCATTGTTTAAAATGGGTGAGCTAATTTAGCCCACCTATTTTAAATACTAACTTAACTTAACTTTGGTTTAATTAAATTTAGTTAGCTTCTTGATGTTGTGGTGCTGTAGCAGGCGCAACAGCTGTAGGCGCAGTAACAGTAAATGAATTCATTTGAACTTCAAACTGCTCCATACCTTTTTCGCCTTTCCACATACGTACCAGCATGTAATCCATTTCTGGCGCGAACCATGCAATTGCTTGGCGTTTATCGTTATCGTATAAACGCTTCACTTTAATGGCTTCTACATTACCGATAGGTAAGGAGATCATCTCTTTTTCAACAACTTCAAAGTTGTAGTCGCGGCGGTTACCTTTTTTATCTATAAGGGGGAATGAAAAGCTTGTTTCGCCTTTTTTCAATCCTTCGCGCACTTGCACTTGGTACGAAATAGCATCCTGAAATTCATCAGTCCATTCGCATTTAAGTGGGTATTCACTAGCGCTGCTAGTCACTACTTTGTTTGTTGTATCAAAATCAATTTTGTAATCTTTATCTGGGCCTGTCCCTGTACGAATCATGTTGTAATGATGCGGGGTAACCTTGCCATCTTTAAAGGTAAACTTTGATGTTTCTTCACGAGAGTCAGAGAAAATCATCCACTCAATATTGCTGTGGTATGTAAGTTCATAAGTATCGTCGCCCGTTTTTTTGAGCTCACGAACAGCCTCACCATGATTTTTACCTTTGCGTAAAATATCGTAATTAGCTTGATACTGGGT
The DNA here is from genome assembly GCF_014164115.1 of Pseudoalteromonas sp. SG45-2. Classification (NCBI taxonomy): domain Bacteria; kingdom Pseudomonadati; phylum Pseudomonadota; class Gammaproteobacteria; order Alteromonadales; family Pseudoalteromonadaceae; genus Pseudoalteromonas; species Pseudoalteromonas sp. SG45-2. Next base: position 48,547 of record NZ_JACJEO010000027.1, on the reverse strand, counting down.
CAATTCGCCTGCAATTAGGCTAGTTGGAAGTAAAGCGCCCGCACATAACAACAGGGCACTTATTTTTTTATTGTGGGTAGTGCGCGCCGTGTGCAGGAAGTTGTTTTTTGTCAAGAACTGCATAATCTGCTTCCATAGTAAGTCTGTGTTCACTGAACCACTTGACCACCAAAGGATAAATTATATGCTCTTGCTCATGCACGCGTTTTGCTAATGTTTCTGCTGTATCATCCTTGAGTACAGGTATTTGCGCCTGAAGAATAACGGGACCGCCGTCTAATTCTTCAGTAACAAAGTGAACACTTACGCCATGAACATCGTCTTTTGCATCAATTGCTCTTTGGTGGGTATTCAGCCCCTGATACTTAGGCAACAAAGATGGATGAATGTTCAACATTTTTCCAACATATTTTTGCACTAAGCCAGGAGTAAGAATACGCATAAACCCAGCTAATACAACTAGATTTGGCATAAAAGAGTCGATAACGTTCATTAATTGCGCATCGTACGCTTCGCGCGAGTCAAAATCTTTATGACTGAGCACTTTTGTAGCAATACCTGCTTGTTTTGCACGCTCTAGGCCATAAGCGTCTGCTTTATTACTAATAACAGCCGCTATATGCCCGTTTATCTCGCCACGTTCGCAGGCATCTATGATGGCTTGTAAATTAGAGCCACTACCTGAGATTAAAACTACCAGACGAGTAGGTGCCATTACTTAGCACCACCTACAATTTCAACTTGCTCTTCGCCAGCTGCTGCATCTTGAATTTCACCAAGGTGCCATGCATTTTCGCCCAAGTCTTTTAGCATTGTTAAGCTTTGCTCAAGTTTGTCAGCAGGGACTACTAAAACCATGCCTACACCACAGTTAAATGTACGGTACATTTCGTGTGTAGTAATGTTGCCGTTTTCTTGTAACCAATTAAAAATTGGTGGCCACTGCCAGCTATCACCTTTAACTACAGCTTTTGCTGAAGCGGGTAATACGCGTGGAATGTTTTCCCAAAAACCGCCGCCAGTAATATGCGAAAGCGCATGTACGTCAACGTTTTTGAATAACTCAAGTAAAGGTTTTACGTAAATACGCGTAGGCTCAAGTAGAGTTTCGCCTAATGTTTTACCTTCAAAGTCAGCGCTGGTATCAGCTTTTGACACTTCAAGTACTTTACGAATTAAAGAGAAGCCATTTGAATGAGGACCGCTTGAAGCAAGTGCAATAAGCTGATCGCCTGCTGCTACTTTTGTGCCATCAATAATTTTTGATTTTTCTACAACGCCTGTACAAAAGCCTGCCATGTCGTAGTCTTCACCATCATACATACCTGGCATTTCAGCTGTTTCGCCACCAATTAGGGCACAACCTGAAATTTCACAACCTTTGCCAATACCTGTCACTACGTCAGCTGCTGTGTCTACATCTAGTTTACCAGTTGCATAGTAATCTAGAAAAAACAGGGGTTCAGCACCTTGAACAATTAAGTCGTTTACACACATTGCAACTAAATCAATACCAACCGTATCGTGTTTTTTTAAGTCGATTGCTAAACGTAGTTTAGTACCAACACCATCTGTGCCTGCAACTAATACTGGTTGCTTGTAGCCTTCAGGAATTTCGCAAAGTGCGCCAAAACCACCAATTCCGCCCATTACTTCAGGACGACGAGTTTTTTTAACTACGCCTTTAATACGCTCAACAAGTGCATTACCAGCGTCGATATCTACGCCCGCGTCTTTATAGCTTAGAGACTGTTTTTGTTCGCTCACAGGTTTTCCTCAAAATAGTTGTTTTGGGTTGCTTAGAAACGCGCGTATTTTACAACAATTGCAAGGTCGCGGCTAGCGTAAATGTAATTTTGAAATAATTAACAAGGACACTTGTCCGCTGTTTGTTGTTTAAATAAACAAAAAAACGCCCGTAGGCGTTTTTTTAGTATTAAAGGCGTTAAATTAACAGCTATGCTTTTGCGGTTAATATGGCTCGAAGTGGAGCGGGGTAGCCTTCAATTGTTTTACTTGTATCGTTTGGATCTAAAAAATCGATTAACGATTCGTTTTCCATCCAGTCGGTTTTACGTTGCTCTTCAAGCGTGGTAATAGCGCAATCTTTTATTTGCACATCTTTAAAGCCAACGCGCTCCATCCACAGCTTTAATGCTGCAGTACTTGGAATAAACCAAACGTTGCGCATTTTAGCGTAGCGGTCGGTTGGGACTAATACCGTGTTTTCGTCGCCTTCAATTACTAGGGTTTCAAGTACGAGTTCGCCGCCTGGGCGAAGCTGCGCTTTTAACTGCGCTAAAAAGTCGATAGGTGAGCGACGATGATAAAGTACACCCATAGAAAAAACAGTATCAAACGCTTTAAGCTCGGGTAATGCTTCTACGCCTAGTGGCAGTAAATGTACGTTTTCATCTGGGTTGTAGTGTTTAATTGCCTGAAACTGACATAAAAATAAATCAGATGGATCAATACCCACGACAAACTCTGCGCCTTCACCGCGCATACGCCATAAATGATACCCTGAGCCACAACCAATATCTAAAACAGTGCGGCCTTTTAATGGCTCAATATGAGGAAGCAGGCGGTCCCACTTCCAATCACTGCGCCACTCTGTATCTATTTCAATACCGTGCACACTAAATGGGCCTTTGCGCCATGGCATCATGCGTTTTAATAAATGCATGGCTTGCTTTTGCTCGCCATCACTCATCTCTCCTGGCGCGCCAATTTCTACCTTTGTAGAAATATCAACATGGGAAGTTGCCACCTCAGGCAAGTTTTTAAGTACTTTTTGCCATTTAGGCAAATCACCATGGCTAGCCTCGTTTTGCCAATGTTTTAATTGAGCAGGGAGGGTTTCTAGCCAGTGACTAAGTGGGCTTTGTGCGATAGATGCGTAAAATTGGTTAAACCATTGAGACATGGATGACTCTCTTTATTTAATTGCTACCATTGAGCAAAAATTAAAACATTGATACCACACTTGAGTTTGGCTAAAACCAATATCTTGTAAGCGAGTAAAGTGAGCGCTTAGTGTATCTGGGCGCATAACGTTTTCGATGGCGGTACGTTTTTGGCTTATTTCAAGCTCAGAGTAGCCATTGTGACGTTTAAAGTCGTGGTGCAAATCAATTAATAGGTTATCGCATTGCTCGTTTTCGGCTTTAATTTTTTCGCTAAGTAGTAGCACGCCACCAGGTTTAAGATTAGCGTATATTTTTTCAAGCACGGCTTGGCGCTGCGCATGTGGAATAAATTGCAGTGTAAAGTTCATTGCCACAACCGATGCGTTTTGAATCTCAAGCTCGTTAATATCGCCCAAAGTAACAGTAACCGGCACATCTGATTTAAAACCTTGTAAATGTACCTTACAACGTTCAACCATAGCTTGAGAATTATCTACCGCTATTATATGGCAGTTATCGGTGCGAATGTTACGGCGCATGCTAAGCGTGACTGCGCCAAGAGAGCAGCCTAAATCATAAAGATTTGAGTTACTTTGTGCGTATTCACCCGCAAGTTTACCCATTGTACTGACAATCGTTGCGTAGCCAGGCACAGAGCGCTGGATCATATCTGGAAAAACTTCGACTACATTTTGGTCAAAGCTAAAATCTTTTACTTGTTGCTCAGAGGCATAAATACTGTCTTTTATGGTCACGAAGGCAGTCTCTTTGTAAATAATGGCGCTATTTTAACATTTTATACTGGATAGTCAGTGATAAATTCAGTAGCTTGACTAGAATTATGAATAATAAGTACAAAAGAGAAGATTAAATGAGCAAAAGTAAGGTCATCAGCACAGACGATATATTAGCAACCCTTTGTCATTCAGTGACAGGTGTACTCACATCAGCCAGCGGTAATGGTATTAGCTACTCAGCCATGGTGCAAAAAATAACACGTACATGTATGCGACCAGATATTGGTTGCTTTGTTTTATTTGACGGCGGTTTTACCGGGCTCGTAATTACCAACTTTACTTCGCAAGCGGCGATGGAAATTTATGGCGATTACATGCGCAATATGGGAATGCCAGAAGATGAAATAGCGCATAGCCATTTATCAGACGACGTATCAAACGTACTAGGCGAGTTGATGAATCAAATTGTTGGCGACTTTACGTCTAAAGTGCGTGAGCAATTACATACGTCTATTACGCAAAACCAGCCAAAAATGATGGCAATAAACAAGCAAGTGCAAATATCGGTAGATACCACGATGGATCGCCCGCAAGCCCGCCGCGTAACATTCACGACAAGTAAGCAAAATATCTTTTACTTGGAATTAGCGATGGATAAAACAGAGTTCATTAAATTACACGACTTTGATATTGCAGAAGCACTCGACCCAGATGACATAATTGAAAACGAAGCACGTAAAAAAGCGGACAAAGAAAAATCATCTAAAGCAGTAGAACAAGATGATGGCGATGATGATTTTATGGCAGGCCTAGGGCTTTAAGTTTATTTACGTAGGTTGGGTTGAGTGAAACGAAACCCAACAATTTATCAATCTGTAAAGCGAAGTGGCTAGATATAAAAAAGCACGATATTAAATCGTGCTTTTTTGTTCAATAATTTGTTATATAGCTAGGATTTAAATGTTCGGATTTACCGAGTCGTTGGCTTAGCTTAATAACAAATTAGACATCACAGGATACTTAGGCATTGATCTGTTCCTATAAAATAAGGAACATAATATAATTCAGGAATACAGTTATTACTGAGTGATAAGCAGAAATAACTTTTCGTATAAAATGGAGCTTTAAAGGATGTTGAATGGTTGAAATTATTAAGCCCGTTTATATTAAGTCGCCAAGTAAACTTTGCATATATGAATCGAAAGAAAGAGCTTTGACCTTAGGCTTTTTACATAAATGCGACCAGGCTTCGTTAAAGGAGAACTCGCCTATATTGGTAGACCTATCTTCTTTAGAGTATTTATCTGCAGCGGCTTCTGTACTACTATTATCTACTATACAAAGAGCTAGTTATTTTGGTCCGCATTCTAACAAGCATTTAAATGTTGTACTACTTGAACCAAATAACCCTAGGATTAAAGGCTTATTATCTAATACTGGTCTGATGAGTGCATTGCGCTGTAATAAAGAAAGTGATTATGAAAACTTGTTCTTAAGTGGAAGTAATTACCTAACAGGAAATAGACCTAAGAAAGATTCTAAACGACTATCGGATCATATATGTAAAAAGTATAAACTTAAGAAACTCCCTAATCGTCTTTCTACCGCTATAGATGAGGGTATGCTAAATGTATTACATCACGCTTATAATGATGATACCCATTCGTTTATGAAGGCTCGTTGGTGGGCTTGTGCACAAGTAGTGCATGACCAAGATAATAATAAACATTTACAATGTATTATTCTAGATAGAGGGAATGGTATTTCTAACAATATGAGGAATGGATATCCTGAAAAAGTTAATTTAAACATTGATTCTAATGCTATAGAGTTCGCTATGAAAGAAGGTGTAACCTCTACAAGAATTGATGGAAGAGGGCAAGGTTTTGAAGATATGAAACATCCAATAGAGTTAAGTTGTGAACAAGATTTTATGTCAATACAGAGCCACAAAGGTGAAGTTAGGTTTGAGCGGCATAAATCAACGCCTTTACAGTACTTGGACAGCGTATCTTCTACTATCGTTGAATGGAGTTTACAATTTGATGAGTAAAGTAAATATATTACTAAAAAAATTTAGCAAGTCTCCTTTTGGTCGTTATAAAGAGGACAGTAAATATAGCGGTGAAGTTTTTAGAGACTCTATATTAGTCCCCGCACTTAAAGGTGAAGGCTTGGTTGAAGTTGACTTGAATGATTTAGATGTAGAACTTGGTTCATCTTTTTTAGAAGAAACTTTTGGTGGGCTTATAAGAACTCATAAGTTTTCAAAAGATGATTTAGATAACCGACTCATAATAATCTCTGATGATTCTTATGATAAACAAAGAATCATGAAATATATCGCAAAAGCCGCATTATCAAATCAGGGCTATGCAGCAAGAAATTATAGGTAGTCAAATTGTGTTTACATTTTTAGCGACGGTTCTTGGTTGGATCGTCATTTTTTCTATTTCAACAATAAATGCAACAAGAACCGAAGCAAAAGATAGTTTAAAAGAATACAATGCATTGACTAAAGAAGCGGTAGAAGAGGTATTTAAGTTCTGGACCACAATAAATAAAGATAATACCAAGGATAAGATTTATTTGTGGATGCATACAGAACAAAGGCTCCTCATGAAGTTAAAAAATATTAGGTTAGAATTAGTTGAGCAGTACGACTTTAGATGGAATGATGCGCATATATTCAGAGAGTTTTTGGAAGTTGTAGAAATACCATATAGCGATATCAGTATCTTAGAATTATTAAACGGGTATTGGTTTGAAGAAGAAAAGGCTGGAAGATTAAGGGATGCTACAATTTTAGCTGAGCAGCTCTATAAAGAAAGTAAAGCTACGTACTATCGCGAATACCCAAATATGAGATTTAAGCTTTCAAAAGCTATAAATATCATATTACTTTCTTTAGTATTTTTGCCATTGCCTTTTTTGTTTTTTTACTTTTTCTTTTATCAAATTAAAACATTACTGGATTTATAATCCTATAGATTTAATTCTGGCTACATAATATTATAACTCGCTACATAGAGTACGGTAATTCATGTCCCTTATATAGCGAGTCGAACTTTATCTCTACTCTTTAAACTTATAACCCACACTATAAACCGCTGCTATTGGGTTTAGTCCTGCTTGAATGTCGTTAATCTTTTTTCGTATATTTTTAATGTGTGTATCAATGTTGCGATCGGATATGTCGGTTGTGTCGCTGTATACGTTATTAATAATATCTTCGCGGGTAAAAACACGCCCTACGTGGCTTATAAATAGTAAAAATATTTTAAACTCGACGGCGGTAAAGCCAATACTTTTGCCGTTTAGGCGCGCTTCGTAATCGTCTTTGTGTAATTGAAAATTATTATGATTGATGATGTTGGTTTTAGGCTGGCTGGTTCTTCTTAGTACGGCTTTTATGCGTGCTATAACTTCTTTAGGGCTGAAAGGTTTGCATATGTAGTCATCGGCGCCGAGCTCTAAACCCAGTAAGCGGTCTATTTCTTCACTTTTTGCGGTAAGCATAATAATAGGCACACTTGAAAAGGCTCTAATTTGCTTACATAGCTCTGTGCCATCAACATCTGGCAACATTAAATCAAGAAGTATTAAATCTACTGTGTTTTGTTTTACAAAACTAACTACACCTTTGCCGCTATTAAAGTGCTCAGTTTCGTAATCTTGTTGCTTAGCGTAGGCAATAAGTACCTCTGCAATGTTTTCTTCGTCTTCAACGATAAGTATTTTTTGTGATGCCATTATTTTAACCTAAAAGTGCCAGCGTTATTTTAACTTCTAGCCCACCAAGTGGTGAGTTGTGCAACGATATTTGACCACCATGTGCCTCTACTATTTGTTTGCAAAGTGCAAGCCCTAAGCCCGAGCCGCCGTGCTCTCGGCTTCGAGATTTTTCAACGCGATAAAAACGCTCAAACAATTTTTGTAAGTCGTTTGGTAAAACACTTGGAGCTGAGTCTTGTAAAATAAGCTCAATATTATTGTGTGTTTTGTTGGCAAGTATTATTACTTGCCCACCTTTATGCGTGTATCTGCAGGTATTTTCTAACAGGTTTGAAAATAATTGTACAAGGCGTTCTTTATCGCCATTTATTATACATTTGCCGGCTTTGGTTAAGCTTTTGCTGTCTACATTTAATTCACGCTCTTTAAAGCGAGCGGTGTAGTTTTCAATTGATTGCTCAAAAATGTTTATCAAATCAATATGTGCATTGTTATAGGTTAAATTAACGCTATCTGTTTGTGCTAGTTGAGCTAGGTCGTCAACAATGTGACTTAAGTTATCTACTTGGTTTATGAGTAAATTAATACGCTTTGTGTCGGCTGTAAATACGCCATCTTGTATGGCTAGTAAATGCGAGCGTAGTACGGTAAGTGGGGTTCTTAATTCGTGGGATGTGTCTGACACCCATTGGAATCGCATTTGTTGGTTTTGCTCAAGCGTGTGGGCTAAGGCGTTAAAGTTGTTGGATAGGGTACCTAGCTCATCTTTACTAGAGGGGATGACTCTGCTGGCAAAATTTCCTTTTGTTAACTCATCGGTGCCAGTCACTATTTGTTTTATCGGTTTGATTAAATGGCGTGATAACACAATAGCCATAATAAATGCGAGCACAATAACGAGTAATGTGATCATAAAATAGTTATGAAATTGCGCTGCTAAAAATGCTTTTGCTGGGCTACTTTGCACAAGTTTTGAAGGTACTAAACCTATCCAGCCTATAACGTTATTGTTTAATAAAATAGGTTCTATATGTGGGTTGTCGTTTAAATTAGCCCTACCAACAACAACCTTTTTATTTTGATCATATAAACTTATACGTTGCCCTGTTTTAAGTGAACCTGCAGGTAAATGTACCCACAATAAAGAAGGCGTTGCATTGCTGTTATTTGGTTTGGGTGGGATGCTTGTGTGTTTATTCGCTTTGGGCTCGCCTGGCTTTTTTTGCGGCTCTACAATAGAGCGCCATAATTGCGTGCTTTGTGTAATGGGTTGCCAACTGCCTAATCCGCTATAAAACTCAATAAGTTGATGCTTAACCATTGCTACATGTTTTGTTTCTTCTTGTTCAACAAAGTCGTTAAAACCTGACGAAAAGGTCATGTATATAAACACAAACATAAGCCCAACAAGGGCGATATTAGTGATAAAAAAAGCTAAAAAGAATTTATGTATTAATTTCACTGATTGGCAAATAGTAAAGATCATGACGTTAACGTACCAAGCAGTATTGCATATTGATTATGTGCCTACAATTAGCGTATTTAGGGAGTTGCTTACTAAAATCCTTTTTAAGTAAGCTTTTAGGTATGTTGATTCTTGGGCTAGAACTTTATTTTTGCGGTATCGCCAGCACCCAGTAACTTATATTGTGGTTTTACAAAGCTTGCGTGTACTGCACCTAAACTTTTAGGGAACGATATGGCAAGCTCATCTACTGTTGTAAATGAGTGCTTCGCTTGAAAAACAATTTCTAGGTCGTGCGCTTCGTTGTTGCTGGTGGTAAAAACGACGCGTTCAAACACGATAACTTGCTGATTTACACGTAAGCTCGTTTTTTGTTTAAGTGCATTTATTACAAACTCTTCTTGTTGCTCTGCACTTAAGTTTGTAGGCATAAGCTTATCAATATCGCCCATAAGCCATGCTTGCTCGCTTTGCAGCGCTGAGATTAAATGCTCAGCATTAGTTAATACTTTTACTTCAACTTGCCCATCTCTTAAAATTACTTGGGCTGTTGTGTTTTTTAATACATGTGCGCTCACTTGAGCGCACATACTTGTTAAAATACACGCTAGCATTAGCCATTTTAATTTTTTAAAAAAATACATAATTACTACCTTTTATTGAAGCGGAGACCTTTTTGTTTATTGAGGTTGCTCAATAGTTACTTTACAAATAAGGGTGTTGTCGGTTTCTAAGTCTTCGCCCCATATGAATTTTGCGTTTTCATCCCAGTTAATATCGTCGTAACCGTCTTTTGGTCCTACATCGGCAAAGTTGTGCTCTACCGCATTAGCCCAATTCGTATCGTCAAAGTTACTTTGCAGCCAGTCAGTTGGTGCTTCTTTTGACATAAACGTACAAGCGCCTTCGCCCGCTACAGGGTTTGTTTCGCTTTCGCATAATTTGTTAAGCGGCGCTTTGTGAAGTATTTCGCATTTAAAGCTTTTATTGCTTACCGCAATTACTTTATTTGTATCGGTGTCGGTAAGTTGCATAATAAAACCGCCATCACCCATTTGCTGATTTTTAGCACCGATGTATTCAAGCCCAGTGTCGTTTTGCTTAAAGTCTTTAATTATTAAATTAAGCTCAATAGGGTAGTTTGCAGAAAACGTAATACTTTCGGCATTAAATGAGCGTTCTGTGGTTATAGGCACAGAATCTTCAACAAGTAACTGCTCGCCTATGTAGGCTGTAAACCAGTTATCAGCCCATGCTTCTAGTTTTAAGTTATGGTTGCCTGTAATGGCAGGATTTGTATTTTGCTTAGTGACTGTAGGAGTAAGGTGATTTGGTTGCGGACCTCTACAAAATGTACCTGTTTGAACTTTGCCACCATTACTGATGGTTTTTTGTTTAAAGCTATAGCAGTCTTTTCCCTGTGATGCAGGGCTGTAGGTAGTAAAGTAGTTTTCGCCTTTGTATGAGTAGCTCATTGTACGGCTGCCGTTTTCAGAGATTGTGTGCGTTAGGTTTTTAACGCCTCCTTGTGGCGGGCGCAAGTCGGCTCTTATACCTTGAGTATCGCCACTCAATGGTGACACTCTTGGTAATTTTGCGGTATCTACTTCACCTACTAAGCACTGAATAATATACGGCGGCGTAGCTGATGTTTGGTAGCGATAGCCAAATGTGTCGTCGGCTTGCCCATTACATACATCAAGGTCACTTTTGGCAATTGCACTGCCGTCTGGGTTTTTACTGCCATAGAGCGGGTAACCATCGTAAGCCCAACCAATAATGGCATCGCTTGATTGGTTTTTCATTGTGTCAATCATACACGTTGGCGATACATGGTAATGGTAGTCATCACCTCGTCCTGCGTGTCCGCCGCATATATCTAACTGTCCGAGTGCTAACGTGTCGTGTTTCTCATCGTAGCTATTTACGTCCAATTCGCCTTGCGAAGAATAGTCGTATATTGGTACGCCATTAACGGCAACACCTACGGCTGCATCAATTGTAGTAATTGCTTTTGCTTTTTTAGGATTTAGTTTTATAGGTGCGGCGTAGTCTTTAGCTGGAACGGGTATTTGCTCGTTAGTACCTGTAATACCAGTCATTACTTCATGATCAGGATAAGTAGATGAGGCAATATAAGCATATTGTTCATCGCACGTAACAGATACGCTTTTATCAAACCCTGCATTACTCACTGATTGTGTAATAGCATCGCAACGAGGTGATTTTACGTTAGCGGTTAAATATGATTTATCAGGCTTTGGTTGCTCATTTGGTTTTGGTCTTGCATTAGGTTTGTGCTCGGCGCTATTGGCGCTTCGCGAGTATTTAACCGTCATACTTGCAGTATCGAGCGTAATATCTTTTACAGCAGCGAGTAATGCTGAGCGATCTACTTTTGTATCGCTATTAAAGGTAACCGGTGCAGATAACGCGTACACAGTATAAGTATAGCTTTTTTCACCCGGACCTTTAGAGCAAGGCGGTGCGTATTGGTTTAAATCGTTTACGCTATTAGAGCCTACTTCACCGAGAGTTTCGCCCGCTTTAATTTGTGTTTTATCGGCGGTAATATTATACATGGTCCAATACCAATGCATTCCCTCTGGCGCTTTATGATCCATAATTAACGCATAATATTTGGTTGTGTCAGGTGCACCGCTCCAGTTAAGTGGAGGGCTAATGCTTTGCCCATCGCACGTATAAGTAATAGGTAAGTTACCGCCATCGCTTACCTTTGAGCTTGTTAGAGTAAAATCATTGAGGTTTGATTGTTCAAGTGATTGGCTGTTTTGCTCGTTGCAGGCACTTAAGGTTAAGCAGCACAGTGCACTGATTAAAAAGGCATGGGTATTTTTCATCATTTAAAACTCTAAAGATTAAATTAACTTTTAAGAGTGTAGCTCTCAAATGTAGGGCAATTATGTAGTTTTAAACTTTTTTGTTTTTATTAAGGACAGGCGTTAAGTTGTGAGTTGCTTACGGGGATAAAAGACTGGGTATGAACGCTTGGTTATGGAAGGAAATATTAACTTAAGCATGGGCGTTATTTTCACTCAGTTAAACAACGGTAAAACCCTTATTTTAAATAAGGATTTTCTCCCATTGCGACGACCACACAAAATATCCGTAAATCTAACTCTAGCTGGTGGTAACTCGGCTCCATATGACAGCAAAGTTGATAAAAGCCTTTGTTATGGTCTTTTTCTTTAAAGTGGGCGAGCTCATGTACCACTAACGCTTTTAATAATGGCTCGGGAGCGCGCAGCAAGTCGCTGTTTATCGCTAAATCGTGCTTACGGGTTTTACCTTGCATTCGATACGTATGCGTCCCAAGAGCATTAGTGACCATGTCGCCTTGTTTTTTAAATGCCGCACGCCCAAACGGTGGCGCATTTTTTAAATATTGTTTTTTAAGTTCGGTTGCGTAGTTATAAAGTAGTTTATCGCTGGTAATAGTGTGAGCTTGCGGGTACTTTTTAAGTAAGTAGTCACATACCTTTTTGTTATTTATAAGGCTTAATACTTGCTCAACAATGTTGGCTGGGTAGCCGGTAAAGTAACGTGCGTATTCACTCATTATTGTTTCTCTGTCGTTTTACTTTTAAAAAAGTGCTGGCTGGTGGGCTTCTTTTTCGCCAGTAAATGGGTTTAATGCTTTGTGATTATAACCAAGGTCTTTGCAAAACTGCCTTGCTAATAATGGCGCTTCTCGGTTATCTGCTGTATGAAAAAACACATAAGGCGTTTTTCCTTCATCAAGCCATTGTTTTACTTTACTCAGCCACGGTTTATAAAAGGGTTTATAGTCGTGTTGTAAATTGGCGATAACAAAGCGCGCCATAGGCTCTGTGCCAGTAGCTATTGCATGTACCGGTAAGAGGGGCTTTTTTTGTTGTGCATCTATTAGCGCTTCGGTTGTTGGTTTTACCGCAAATAGGGCGCGAGTATCCATCGATATGCGATTTATGTTGTTTGCCATTAATAACTGATTAAGCGCTATTTCGGCTTCACCCTTTTGAAAAAATGCAGTATGACGTACCTCTACGCCGTAATTAATCTCTTTTGGTAATAGGCTAATAAATTGCGCGAGTTTGGGTAAGTCACCAGGGCCAAATGCTTTAGGTAATTGCAGCATGACTTGCCCGGTTTTTTCTAAAATAGGGGAGAACAAGTTAAGCCAATCAGTGAGCTCGGTTTGAACATTAGTTAGGTGCAGCTCGTGGCTAAAGCGACGATTAAACTTAAAAGTAAATTTAAAATCGTCGGGTACGCTATTTGCCCAGCGCAACACGGTGCTAGGCGAAGGATCAGCGTAAAAGCTGGTATTGCCTTCAACAGAATTAAAATGTTGTGCGTATTGGCTAAGCATATCGACGTTTTTACATTGGCTTGAAAATAAATTGCCTTTCCATGCATTACTCGACCACTGCGGGCATCCAATATATAACATACAAACTAGCGCCTTATTATAAAGTGGCGATAGTGTAGCAAATAACAAAACGAGCTGCTGTAAATTCAGGGGTAAAAGGCGTACACGGCTAGGGCGTGTTGAGCTTTGTGGATTGAAATTTGTTCAATCTAGGGGCGATTTAATCGCGGCGCGAGGTTTGTAACCTAGTGGGCTAAGTAAAAACCGAGTAACAAAGAGTTAATCGTCCCTAGAAAGAACCCAAAGGGCAGCGCATGTTTGGCATTTATGCTGCGTTATCGCCTATTTATGGGGAGTAACCACACTACATAGGCTCTGCCTTGCCTAAAAGCCAAACCGTCTGCTGCAAATTCAACCACCAACGTTCAACACGCCCTAGCATCTTGATACTACTTGGGTATAATGCAGGGCTTAATTTGATTATTTTTAGATTGCTAGCGGCTTTATTTGTATTGTGGTGACCTGTTTTTTAAATCACACGCTTTAAAACAAATAACTTTAACCGTTTAAGCCTTTTATCTGACAGGAAAACTATGCGCTCTATATATTGCGGACAGCTAAATAAAACTCACGTAGATCAAGAAGTAGAACTATGTGGCTGGATCAACAAACGACGTGACCTTGGTGGACTTATCTTTGTCGATTTACGCGATAGAGAAGGTTTAGTACAAGTTGTATTCGATTCTGATATTGAAGAGTTAATGAGTTCGGCTAACACACTTCGCCAAGAATTTTGTGTTCAGTTAAAAGGTGTTGTTCGCGCACGCCCAGACAGCCAAGTAAATAAAGACATGGCAACAGGTGAAATTGAAATTTTAGGTAAAGAGCTTAATATTATTAACCGCTCAGAGCCATTACCACTTGATTTTAACCAAGTAAACTCAGAAGAGCGTCGTTTAAAATACCGTTACCTAGACTTACGTCGTCTAGAAATGAGTGACCGTATTAAATTACGTGCTAAGGCAAGCAGCTTTGTTCGTCGCTTTTTAGATGAAAACGGCTTTTTAGACATCGAAACACCTGTACTTACTAAAGCAACACCTGAAGGCGCGCGCGATTACTTAGTACCGAGTCGTGTTCATAAAGGTAGCTTTTACGCTTTACCACAGTCTCCACAGTTGTTTAAGCAATTGTTGATGATGTCGGGTTTTGACCGTTACTACCAAATTGTTAAATGTTTCCGTGATGAAGATTTACGCGCCGATCGCCAACCAGAATTTACCCAAATAGATATAGAAACCTCGTTCATGAGCTCTGATCAAGTACGTGGTATGACTGAAAAAATGATCCGCGAGATGTGGCAAACATTGTTAAACGTTGATTTAGGCGATTTTCCAATCATGCCTTACAGCGAGGCAATGAGCCTTTACGGTTCTGATAAGCCTGATTTACGTAACCCAATGAAGTTAGTTGATGTTGCAGATTTAGTTAAAGACGTAGAGTTTAATGTTTTCTCAGGTCCAGCTAACGACGAAAAAGGTCGTGTTGCTGTATTAACTGTACCGGGTGGCGCTAAGCTTTCTCGTAAACAGCTTGACGATTACACTAAGTTTATTGGTATTTACGGCGCTAAAGGCATGGCGTGGATGAAAGTAAATGACCACACTGCAGGCGCTGAAGGTGTTCAATCACCAGTGGCTAAGTTTTTAAGCGAAGACGTAATCACAAAATTACTTGAGCGTACTAATGCACAGTCTGGCGATATTATTTTATTCGGTGCCGATAAGCGCAATACAGTAAATGAAGCAATGGGCGCACTGCGCGTTAAGATTGGTGTTGACTTAGAAATCACTAACCTTAATAGTTGGGCACCACTTTGGGTTGTAGACTTCCCAATGTTTGAAGAAGATGACGAAGGCACATTACATGCTGTGCATCATCCATTCACAGCACCAAAAGATATTACTGCAAGTGAGCTTGAAGCAAATCCAGCTGCGGCTATTTCAGATGCCTACGACATGGTATTAAACGGCTACGAAGTGGGTGGCGGTTCGGTACGTATTCATAATGCAGATATGCAAGAAACTGCATTTAGAATTTTAGGTATTAACGAGCAAGAGCAACAAGACAAGTTTGGCTTTTTACTTGATGCACTTAAATACGGTACACCACCACATGCTGGTTTAGCATTTGGTCTTGACCGTTTAGCAATGCTTTTATGTGGTACCGATAACATTCGTGACGTTATTGCTTTCCCTAAAACAACACAAGCGTCGTGTTTATTAACTAACGCGCCTAGTAAGCCTAATATGGATTCGTTAGCTGAGCTTGCCATTAGTGTTGTTGAAAAATCGATACCTAGCGAAGAGTAATTTTTGTTTAGCTTATTGAGCTAAATTTAAAAACCCTTAAGTTATATGCTTAAGGGTTTTTTTGTGGTTAAATTTACAGCAACATGTATTTTAATCGAATAGACGAAAAAGGAATTATTATGTCGATCAATGCAACCTTATTTGGTGAGTTCTTAGTTTTTTTTATTGTGCTGAGTATTCCTATTTTTGCTGTAATTAGCTACAAAATAGGTAAGCGTAAAAGTACTATGCCTGGAGTTTTAGCTTTTGTGGGTGGCTGTTTAGCGCTATTTCCACTATTTGCTTTGATTTTTATTGCAGTGCTTGCGCTTAAAAAAGATTTACCTAAAAATAACGTCTACGCCCAATAAAAACTAGGTTAATAGTGTCAATTTCAAATAATAATCACTACTTCGACGAGCAATTTAATGCTTTGCAGCACGAAGAGCAACTAACTGAAAATTCTGAGTTTGAAGAGTGCACATTTACCGATTGCGACTTTTCAGGCGGGCAGTTTAAAAATTGCCGATTTATACAGTGCAACTTTAAAAACTGTAATTTATCGTCACTAAAATGGAACTACAGCTCGCTTGAAAATGTAAGTTTTAGCCACTGTAAATTAAATAGTCTGCAATGGACTGACGTGGATTGGCCAGCGCTTAGTATTAACGCACCGGTGAGCTTTAATTATTGCGAGCTCAGTAATAGTTCTTTTTTTGAATTAACCCTCAAAGCCCTCAAACTAACACACTGCTTTGCCAAAAATGTTGATTTTAGACATGCTGATTTAAGCGGTAGTGAATTTACAGGAACAGATTTTCGCGATAGTGAGTTTTTTCAAACTAACCTAACAAAATGTGATTTTGTAGGTGCGACAGCATTTAATATAGATTTGAATAATAATATGTTAGCGAATGCTAAGTTTGATCGCTTCGAAGCACTTAATTTGCTTACCAGCCTTAATATAGAGCTTTGTGATTAATTTAGTTTAATATGATTACTAACTAGAAGCGACAGCTTAGCTGGGCTTCTAGATACTGCGTAACTGCGTAATTAACGGCTAGGGCCATTTTTATTACGTGCACTGGCAAGCTGTCTTGCGATTTCTAATAACGCTGGTGAAATATCTTCAGCGCCATCTTTAATTAGTTTTGTAACGTCTCCTGATGAAAACAAACCGTCACGTGGTGATTTAATACCTAACTCACGAACAAAATCCTTCGTTTTACCTGTGCTGCCTGTTTCAATAAACTTAAAAATAATACGTTCATTGTTGTTTTTAGCAGGGGTTTTTAGTGTTTCGATTTCGTCATGTATTGCCGTTAGTTTGTCTTCTAAAATTTCTATACGTTCTTGAATGCTATTGTATGATTTCATTTATTGGATCTTTTACTAAATATATTTAAACAATGGCGGCTATTATCGCATAGTTTGTCAATAGAGAATGCAAACCTATAAAGTAAAAGTTATTTTTAATTAAAAACAATAATTTATATAAGTTTAAATATGCAAAAAACACTTAAAAAAGCTTTTTATGTTAAGCGCACTAGCTCTAAGTGCATCAGATATAAGCACATCAGCAATAAGCGCGACAAGCTATGCAAACGATGGCGTTATAACTGATCAAAGCCGCAATCGCACTATTCCTATCAATATTACATTGCCAAGTAACAATGCTAAGTGTACAGCGCAAGTAAAATGCCCTGTAGCGTTTATTAACGCAGGTTACGGGATTAGCCATAACGGGTATACGTTTGCCAGTAATGCGTTTAATCAGCGTGGATATTTAACAATAGCCGTTGCACATGAGCTAAAAAGTGACCCTTACTTAAACCGTGAGCAGCCTTACTTAACAACTCGCATGGAAAACTGGCACCGTGGCGTAGTAACACTTAAGTTTTTAGTTAATGAGCTAGCGAGTAAATACCCAGCGTATGATTTTACAAAGCTCGCCTTATTTGGGCATTCTAATGGCGGGGATATTTCCGCATTATATGGCTCTATTTATCCAAACGAAGTTAGCACTATTATTACGCTCGATCATCGCCGCATGTTGATCCCGCGCAATAAAAGCATTCGCGTACTTACACTTCGCGGTAGTGATTACCCAGCTGATGCGAATGTGTTGTTAAACGATTCAGAGTTGGATAAGTTTCCTGTTACACAAACACTAATAGAAAAATCACGCCATAACTATATGTATGATGGCGGACCAAAATGGTTGGTGGATAGAATGAGTAAAGAAGTAGTGGCGTTTTTAGATAATTAGGCAAGATATAATCAAGCCAACTTTAAGCTGGCTTGATATATAAAGGTTTAAGCTGACGCAGAATTTTGAGTGGTATTAAACAAAGCATGTATATTATTGCAGGTTACCCTTGCGGTGTAGCAAACTGTTTTATTGGTCGTTCTTTTATTTCCATATCTTCTGTAGGCATTGTTAACAGTGAATAGTTTGTTCTAATTGTGATGATATCGGCAAACTTACCATTAATGTACAAGTTTACAAATGGAGTAAGTGTTCCCACCATATACCTTTTCCCTGGCTCTAATGCAAACCTCTCTTCTATGCCCTTTAGCTCTATAAACTTGACTTCTAGTGGCTCGAATTCTAATGATGATAATTGCTTGTAGGCACGTCTGCGTCCCTGTATGGGTTGCTCTGAAATACCTGTATCTAAATTATTCTCTTTTAAATCGTAGTATCTACTTTCTTCAAATACATACATCGAATTTAAATCGATTCCTTGTTCATTAAAAGCGAGAGAGCTTAGCTTAACTTGATACGGGGTTGTGTTAGCTAGTCTAATATTCGTTGTACACTTAGTATCTAGATGACAAAAAGTGAAAGAGGAGGTAGCGATAGGGCTTTCTTTAACTTCTTCAGACTTAACAAGAGATGAGTAACTTATTAAACAAACTATGGAAATAATAATTTTTTTCATTGGGCTGCTCGTACTGCATTTTCAAATGCGTATGAAGAGGATAGAATTTCTTTCCTATATTGGGCGTTTTGATTTATTCGTGCGTTTCGAGCGATTATATTAAGCTCTTTCATAGCTGTTCTAGCGTTATATGCTGTATCTTCAGAAGTCCATACCGCGTGACTAAACTCGTGAACGATAGTATCAACTTTTCTGTCAGTTCCTACTTCGAAAAAGCTCTTACCAAACCCTATAATCCCATATCTGTCATAATAAGTAGCATCGCCAAACCCTGCGCATTTATAAAGCTTATGAGGAGTTAAAAGCATGGAGCCGATAAGGTTTATTAGTTTACGAGCTTGGCGAATAAGAAATGTTCGTGTTGCTTCAAATTTAGCCGAATTAACAAAACCGTATTGCTTCATAATTGATTCGAATTTTTCTTTTTTCTTTTCATCTAAGTTAGCAGGGTTGTGCAATATATTAATAAAAGTTGTTAATGCTTTTGGGGTAATTAGCATAGCTAATTCAATTTGTTTCAGCTCAGATAAAGTTAACTCGATACCTGTTTTGTTTGTTACTTCGTAAATTGAAAAGTTATTGCGCTCATAGTAAGTATTTTTATTCATACTATTTATACCTATCCTTGGTTATATAATTTTACTAACAATTTACTAGAGTCGTACCTATTATTCAACCTCTATATTTTATCTCAGATTGTGAGATTACTTTATTGTTCATCTAAAATAGCGCAGTGTGACCTGCGCTATTTTAATTTCACGGCAGTTATTCTACCAGTTCACTAACAATAACCGGGTTATTGTGTAGTGTTTTATGCACTGGGCATTTGTCGGCTATTTCGAGTAAACGCTGACGCTCAGGCTCTGTTAAGTCGCCACGTAAGGTGATTTTACGGGTGATGGCTTCAAGGTTACCGGTTTGCTCACAATCGTCGCAATCTTTGTTGTAATCGCGAGTGTGATCAAGTTCTACTTTAACATGCTCCAGTGGTAAGTTTTTACGTGTAGCGTACATACGTAGTGTCATGGCCGTACAGGCACCAAGCCCCGCTAATAAGTGATGATACGGATCGGGGCCTAAGTTTTTACCGCCTACTTTTATTGGCTCATCTGCAAGCCAAGTATGATCTTTTGTACTTACGTGCTGAGTAAATACATGGTCTTTTTCTTCAACAAGTACATTACCACCCGTTAAACTTGCCGTGTATTTAGTTTTGTCGTACTTAACATAACGGTTTGCCCACGTTGCAATTATTTGTGCAGCGTAGTCGGCATCGTTTTTATTTGTTAAAAGGTGATCGGCGTTATCTAGGCTAATAAAGCTTTTAGGATGCTTAGCTGATGCATAAATTTTTTCAGCTTCACTAATATTTACAGTCGCATCAATAGGGGAGTGCATTACTAATAATGCGCGCTTAAGTTTACTTATGTGGCTTTTATCGTACTTGGCTATATCGTCAATAAATTGCTTTTTAATGGTAAATTCACGACCAGCTAAGTTAACTTTAGCTTCACCTGCTGCGTTAATTTCATCAAGGTGTGCTTCAAAGTTATGCGCTACGTGCTGCGCATCTGACGGTGCTCCAATGGTTGTAATAGCCGATACTTCAGGAATATGCTCAGCAGCAGCAAGAACGGCTGCCCCGCCTAAACTGTGGCCAATGAGTAGTTGCGGCGGAGCAAAATGCTCACGTAAATGATTTGCCGCAGATACTAAATCTTGAATGTTTGATGAAAAGTTACTGTTAGCAAAGTCGCCATCACTATTACCTAAACCGGTAAAGTCGAAACGCAGTACGGCGATACCTTGCTGCGTAAGTGCACGACTAATCCGTGTAGCTGCTGCAATGTCTTTACCGCATGTAAAGCAGTGTGCAAATAGCGCGTAAAACTTAACGTCACCAGAGGGAAGTTCAAGTTGGCCGGCAAGTTCTAAATCGCCGCTTTTAAAAGATACTTTTTGTCGCATGGGGAGCCTTATTTACACAAATAAAATATATTCTAATAATAGACCAGAGATAGTTACTAAACCTTGCAAATTCAACGTTTTTTTATAAGTTGATCTTGATCAAGCAAAGTGACGGTGACCATGTCTTGAGGACATATGTCCTTATGTTTTTGAGGTCATTTGTCTATCCTCGCATAGCGCTATAATGAAGGCTTTGCTACTTTATATAAGTAATTTAGCACTATTAAAAGCAACTCACTTCACACAACCTATTCACTGGAACGTACAATGCAATTACCTACTGTTGATTATAAAGCTCCCGATGCGGCTGCACAATTTGTTGAATCGTTAAGAAATACTGGATTTGGCGTTTTAAAAAACCACCCAATCCCACAGTCTTTAGTTGAGTCTATTTACAAAAATTGGCAAGACTTTTTTAACTCAGAGCAAAAGCACGACTTTTTATTCTCTAAAGAAACTCAAGACGGTTACTTTCCGCCTTCAGTATCAGAAGTAGCGAAAGGCTTTACAATAAAAGACATTAAAGAGTACTTTCATGTGTACCCTAAAGGTCGCGTTCCTGCCCAGCTTGAAGCTGATGTACGTGAATACTACCGTTTAGCAAGTGAATTTGCTGGCACATTATTAAGCTGGGTTCAGGCTGAAGCACCAGCTGATGTGCGTGCTAAGTTTTCGATTGATTTAAAAGACATGATTGCCGATTCTGAGCAAACATTGTTACGTATCCTTCATTATCCGCCTATGACGGGTGATGAAGAGCCTGGTGCTATTCGCGCAGCAGCCCATGGCGATATTAATTTATTGACTGTATTACCAGCTTCTAATGAGCCTGGTTTACAAGTTCAAAAAACAGATGGCGGTTGGTTAGACGTGCCATGTGATTTTGGCAGCTTAATTATTAATATCGGCGACATGCTACAAGAAGCGTCGGGCGGGTATTTCCCATCGACAATTCACCGTGTAATTAACCCAACGGGTAAAGCATCTACTAAATCGCGTATTTCATTACCGTTATTTTTACACCCGCATCCAGATGTTGTGCTTTCAGAGCGCTACACGGCAGATAGCTACTTGCAAGAACGTTTGCGTGAGTTAGGTGTTAAGTAACTCTAATACTTAGAGTAATTAAGTATAAACAAAAAACGGCTTATGGCCGTTTTTTGCATTTTTGAGCAACTTAATCACAGGTTTAACTTTAATAAACTATGCTCAATTGCCTGCAACGTAAATAATGGCATGCATTCTTAGCTACTACAGGTATAATGCGCGCAACTGGCTAATGTAGCCTTATTTAAAAGAGAGTTTATATGAGTTTTGAAGGTTTAGGTTTATCACAGTCTTTGGTTAATGCGGTTTTAGAAAAGGGCTATGAAACGCCAACGCCGATTCAGGCTCAAGCAATTCCTGCAATTATTGAACGCCGTGACGTTATGGCAGCAGCGCAAACAGGTACAGGTAAAACAGCGGGTTTTACATTACCACTTATTGAGCGCTTGTCGTCGGGTCCTAAAGCTAAAAGCAATCACGTACGTGCGCTTATTTTAACGCCTACACGTGAACTTGCTTTGCAAGTAAGCGAAAACGTTGAAGAGTACGCTAAGCATTCTGATGTGAGTTCATTTGTAGTTTACGGTGGCGTTAAAATTAACCCACAAATGCAGCGTCTTCGTAAAGGTGTTGATATTTTAGTAGCAACGCCGGGTCGTTTAATCGACTTACATAATCAAAATGCAGTTAAATTTGATAGCGTTGAAGTGCTTGTACTCGATGAAGCTGACCGCATGTTAGACATGGGCTTTATTCACGACATTAAACGCTTAATTGCTAAAATGCCTGCTAAACGTCAAAACTTGATGTTTTCGGCTACATTTTCAGATGAAATTCGTGCATTAGCAAAAGGGTTAATTAATGACCCAGTTGAAATTTCAGTTGCAGCAAAAAATACCACTGCAAAAAGTGTTACTCAGTGCGTTTACGCGGTAGATAAAACACGTAAAACAGCATTGCTAAGCCACTTAATTCGCACTAACGATTGGCAACAAGTATTAGTGTTTAGCCGTACAAAGCACGGTGCTAACCGCTTAGTTAAACAACTTGAACGCGATGACATTGTAGGCGCGGCTATCCATGGTAATAAATCACAAGGCGCACGTGTTAAAGCACTTGATGGTTTTAAAAGTGGTGAAGTACGCGTATTAGTAGCAACAGACATTGTTGCACGTGGCTTAGACATTGTTGAATTACCGCATGTTGTTAACTACGACTTACCAAACGTATATGAAGATTATGTTCATCGTATTGGCCGTACAGGCCGTGCTGGTGCGTCGGGTCATGCGATTTCGTTTGTAACGGTTGATGATGCTGTTGATTTATACGGTATTGAACGCTTTATTGGTGAGCTTATTCCACGTGCTGAGGAAGACGGTTTTGAGCCTATTAACCCAGTAGCTGAACGCGCATTAGATGCTCGCCCACTGCCGGCTAAAAAGCCTAAGAAAAAGCAGCCTTTTAATAAGCCTAAATCTGATAGCAGCAAGCCTAACAGCAAAAAGCCGAACAATGGTGGTAATGGTACCGGCCCACGCCGTGGTGGTTCTAAAAAGCCAGCAGCTAAAACAGATGACAGCGCGCAAAACCCATGGGCAAAGCGTGAATCTGTTGGCGGTAATGGCCAACGCCGTCGTCGCACCAATAACGATTAATCATTATTAGTGATTGCACTAGCGTTTAATTAATTTAGAATTTAGTTAAAGGCAGATACAAAAAACGCGCTCCCTTCTTTAATTAAATAGAAGCAGCGCGTTTTTTATTGCCTGTAATTTGTACTTACTGTATTGCCTGCCTGATTAAATAGTTAATACCTAAACCTACAAATAAAGTAACACTTACGCTAAGTAATGTGCCGAGCATGACGTACTCGGTAAGTTTTTTATCTTTGCTTGCACTTAAATCACCAAACCTAAATACCGACTTTGCCGCAAGTAAAAAACCCAGCCCTGCAAATTGGTCAAGTAATATAAAGCTCAGCATAAGTACGCGTTCCAACATACCTATGCTTTGCCCTGCAAGTGGTAAGCTACCAGTACTTGAAAAGTTACTTGTTAAACGCTCTAACATCATTCTTATAAATACGGCGCAGGGGCTTAAAATAATTAAATAACCGCATACCACCCACAGTATGTTGGGATCAGTGAGCATATTATTAATTGCAGCCATAAAGCTATTATTATCAGTTAGCCAAATACTGAGCGCAATAATAACGAGTATGTGCGCTATTTGATCAAGTAAAAAAGGTACCACGCCTTTATTAGAATACGATTTAGCTATATCAATAAAATAATGGCTCACCATAATGCTTGCCGTTGCAATTAAAACACTGCTTAGTTGCTGCCAGCCAAATGTGTATTCCCACACGGTAACGATGAGTACACTTGTTACACCATGCACGAGTACATGAAAATAAAGCTTAGTGGCTTTAAAGTGACGGGTATTTCTGTCGTTTACCCAACTCATAGGTTGCCAGTAAAAGTCAGCGAGTAAGTGGCCAATAATAAGGGCGACCAGTAAAAGTGAAAACGCCATTATTCACCTCCTTTAATTATATTTTTTATAACGTGTTGTGTGTGCTTAATGAAGCGCTCTATAAGTTGGTAGTGCGCTAAATTTAGTAGTTTTGTTACATTTTCGCGACTTGTTTTAAGCTCTTTAGCTAGTGCCGCATGGCTGTTGTCTGATGATGTTAAATAGACATACAAGGCATTTGCTTGTTTTTGTGTAATTTTAGTGAGCAATACGTCAGCAAAGGCTAAATTAAGATTTAAGCTTTCATCGAGCTGCTGCTCGTTAATACTAAAAACAAAGCGTTGGTTACCTATTTTATCAAGGGCTTGCCCCGAAAGGGTAAAAGCAGAGCCGGTTGCTGTTTTTATATCGCTGCGTGGGTTATCTATTTGCCCAAGCGCTAGGCTTTGGCGTAGCTCATAACCTGATGATTTAAGGTGTAAATACACTAGTATAGCGTTTTTAAAAAGATACTCAGGGTTATTAACTTGTAACTGAAAGGAATCGCCTCGGTATATATTCCAAAGGGTTTGCTCACCCGAAATATTTCGCAAACTTTGCTCTAGTTGGTAAAGCATGGCATCGTATTGCTGCTTAGGGATGGTTTGCGATTTAATAATATCGCCGCTGATCACACCAATCATAAAAATCTCAAAATGGTTACTTTTTAATATGTAACCAATATTGGTTACATAAGGGTATGTAACTAATTTAGGTTACTTAAATATAAATTGCAAGGTACACTTATTTTATAACGTTACTTTTATTGCTATTAATCCTCACTAGGACACTAAATGACTTTACAAAACGAGCAGCAAAGCACGAAACCACGAGTCGGTATTTTTGTTGATGTGCAAAATATTTATTACACGTGCCGCGAAAGCTACGGAAAAAACTTTGACTACAATGCGTTTTGGCGGGTAATGCAAACGCAATACAATATTGAATGTGCTTTTGCGTATGCTATTTATCGAGGGGATGAAAAGCAAAATCAGTTTCAGAATATTTTGCGTGCGATTGGTTTTGACGTAAAGCTAAAGCCATTTATTCAACGTCGTGATGGAAGTGCTAAAGGCGATTGGGATGTAGGCATAACAATAGACATGTTAGAGCAGGGTAAAAATCTTGATAAGGTTATTTTGCTCTCTGGCGATGGTGACTTTGCCTTGTTACTTGGGCATTTAAAAAATCAATATAATGTACCGTGCGATGTTTATGGTGCTGACCGGTTAACCGCTGAGGTATTAAAACAAAGCGCTGAGCAATTTCATTTAATTGATAATACTTTGCTACTGTAATAGCAAAAAATAGTTAAAAAAATGCAAGCTAAGTGCCTGCAACATGAGAGATTTTAATACAAAGCCGTAATAGATGAATTAAGCCTTATATAGGCTTTTTTTATTACTGTAATCAATTGGGTTTGCTAAATGATTATGGTAATTTTAAAGCATAACGAGTTACCAAGGACTTACATGCTTCATTACAGCAACATGCCATTAGATAGAGGCTCAAATTTTCGTAAAGACCCATCGTGGCTTAAAGCGCAAATGTCGGCGCAAAGTAAATGGGTTTTAGTTAAAAATAATCAAACCCTATTTATTAAAGATACCCCTAAAGTAAGCTATTTAACATATCAACAAGTGGCACATTTAGATTTAACGAGTGCTATTTTTGTTGGTTTAAACAATGCTAAACATGGTGTGTTTGCACTGGATGTATCTGATCTGGGTGAAAGCGTACTTACACCTTTAATAGAGGGCGCTCAGTTTTTTGATATTCGCCAATATGGGCCTCAAGTAACCATTAAATATGCCTCAATAGCGGCCCTTGCGAGAGGTTTATGTTATTGGCATGCCACGCATCGTTTTTGTGGGCGCTGTGGTAGTAAAAACCGTTCAGTGGAAGCCGGGCACTCTAGAGTGTGTGAAAACGAAAACTGTAAGCATCCTACATTCCCGCGCACCGATCCTGCGGTAATTATGGTGGTTACTAAAGTCTTTGCAGATGGAGTAGAGCGCTGCTTGTTAGGCCGCCAAGCTGCGTGGCCCATTGGTATGTATTCGTCGCTTGCTGGATTTGTAGACCCAGGGGAGACACTGGAACAAGCTGTTGCGCGTGAAGTTAAAGAAGAGGCAGGTATAGAGGTTGATAATGTACGTTATGTAGCATCTCAGCCTTGGCCGTTCCCATCGTCAATTATGCTTGGTTTTTTTGCAGAGGCGACATCTGAGGAAATTAACGTAGATAAAGAAGAGCTAGACGATGCAAAATGGTTTAGCCGTGAAGACTTAGCACAATTTGGTAATTGGCACGAAGAAGGTGAGCATTTAAAGCTGCCTAGAACCGATTCTATCTCTCGTTATTTAATTGAGCATTGGCGCACAAACCCTTAAGGATTAACAATGTCGAGTAAAAGTAATAAAAACACTCAGCTGGTATCATCAGGGCGAAAAAAAGCCTATACACATGGCGTAGTAAATCCCGTTGTACAGCGTGCATCTACCATTGTATTTGATACTGTAGCCGATTTAAAAGAAGCAGCTAAAACCCGTGGCGATAAAACGTTATTTTATGGGCGCCGGGGAACAACAACACACTTTGCGCTGCAAGAAGCGATTACAGAACTTGAAGGCGGCGAAGGGTGTGCATTGTACCCTTGTGGCGCTGCGGCGATCAGCCAAGTATTTTTATCGTTTTTAAAAACCGGTGATCATATTTTAATGGTTGATAACGTGTACGAACCAACTCGCGATTTTTGCGATAAAATTTTAGTGGGACTGGGCATTACAACAACCTATTACCCGCCAACCATTGGCGCAGGTATTAAAGATTACATTCAGCCAAATACTAAAGTGTTGTTTTTAGAGTCTCCAGGTTCTATTACGATGGAAGTGCAAGATGTGCCCGCTATGGTAAAAGTAGCCAATGAGCACAACGTAATGACCATGCTTGATAATACCTACGGTAACGGCTTGCATTATCGCCCGTTAGAGCACGGTGTTGATATTAGTATTCAAGCTGCAACAAAGTATATTGTTGGCCATTCAGACGTGATGATGGGTGTGGCTGTTGCTAATAAAAAGTATTGGCCAACCTTGCGCGAAAACTCGTACTTACTAGGGCAATGTACCAGTGCCGATGATGCGTATTTAGCGCTTAGAGGCCTGCGTACAATGGGTGTGCGTTTAAATCAACATGAAAAAGCAGCAATAGAAGTAGCTAAATGGCTTGAACAACATGAGCTTGTTGATCATATTCGCCACCCTGCATTTGAAACCTGCCCAGGGCATGAGTTTTTTAAACGTGATTTTGATGGCAGTAATGGGCTGTTTTCATTTGTGATGAAAACCGGTAATCAAAAAGCGATTGATGAATTTTTAGATAGCCTTGAGCATATTAAAATGGGCTTTTCGTGGGGCGGTTTTGAAAGTTTAGTAACGGCTAATTTAACTATGAAAGGGCTACGTTCAAATACAGGTTGGGATTTAGGCCCGGTTATTCGCCTGCATATTGGCCTTGAAGATGTTGAAGATTTAATTAGCGATTTAAGCCAAGCACTTGAGGTTTATAAGCAGCATTTATAATTTTTAACGCAATTTATGTTGTTACATTTAAATGTATTGTTACAAAGCTCACCATTGGTGAGCTTTTTTTTTGCTGGTAATTCAAGGTGTTTACACTTAGTGTGGATAAATACACAGAAAATAAAAAGTCATTAAGGATAGTCAATGGCAACACCATTACCGATAAACGTAGGGCGATTAACGCAAATAGCGGGATTTGAGCTTGTACGTATGTTTTTAACTAAACGTGGACTTATTGCATTAGCTGCCTTTGCATTGGTGTGGCTAATCATACTGCGCTACCCAATAGGGCAGGCAGTAGGCATTGTAAGTGCGCCCGATTTTGAGCAAATAGCCCGTGATATATCAGGTTCTATTGGTTTAAGTAAATTATTGGATTGGCCTGAGGCCGAATTTGCTATGTACTGGTTAATAGCCCTGTATAGCTTTCCCGTTTTTGGTTTATTTATTTGTAGCGACCAAACGGTAGGCGACAGAGAACGTGGCACACTGAGGTTTTTATCACTGCGCTCCACTCGCTTTGAAATACTGTTTGGCCGTTTTTTAGGGCAGCTAGCGGTATTAGCCTGCTTAGTGGGCATTACTCTTGTGGCTACGCTCGCTGTACTAGGGTTTAGAGATCCAAGTTTACTGGCAGGTGGTTTTGCCCGTGCACTTTCTATATTTTTAATATTAGTGATTACTCTGTGCCCATTTGTAGCACTTATGACGTTAATAAATACTTTTGCTCGCTCATCGCGCTTATCTATTGTATTGGCAATTTTATATTTTGCAGCAGGCGGTGTTGTAGTTGGTATATTGCAATGGCAAATACCCGCATTAGGCTTGCTTGATTATTTATTTCCGGGTGTGCAAATAGAGTTATTAGCGGGGCAAAATTTACCATTATTAAGCGCTGTTGCTATTCCCCTTGTACAAACAGCGGTGCTACTAAGCGTTGCTCAACGTATTTTTGCAAGGAGCTCACTATGAGACCATTAATTACAGCTAGCGGTTTGAGTAAATCGTATGGTGCAAAACTTGCGCTTAATAATGTGGACTTTGAAATTAACAAAGGCGCGCCAGTGGCACTTGTAGGGCCAAATGGTGCGGGTAAAACTACCTTATTTAGTTTGTTGTGCGGCTATATTGCGCCAAGTAAAGGCAGCCTTGAAATATTAGGGCATAAACCTGGTAGTGCTGCTTTATTTAATAAAGTAAGTGCATTACCGCAAGACGCGCAACTTGACCCTCGTTTTAATATAGATAAGCAACTCGCCTTTTATGCCAAGCTGCAAGGTATGGGTGCTAAGCAAAGTCAAACTGAGGCGCTACGTGTACTTGATTTAGTTGGCTTAAAAGAAATTGCAAAGCAGCGTGCGGGGGATTTATCGCACGGTATGCGCAAGCGCGTTACGATAGCGCAAGCACTTATTGGCGCACCACAAATTGTAATGCTTGATGAAGCAACCGCAGGGCTTGATCCGATTCATGCCAGAGAAGTACGTGAGCTGGTATCAGAATTAAGTGAACAGGCTACATTTATTTTAAGCTCTCACGATTTAACTGAGCTTGAGCGACTATGCTCACAGGTACTTCATTTAGATAAAGGCGTACTAAGCGAGCATCAAACAAAAACTAATAATACCGATAAACACTTTTATACATTAATGCTAAGCGAGGCTTATCAAAATGTTGAGCAACAGCTTCAAGCAATTGCAGGTGTGAGTCGTGTGTATATGAGCCAACATAAAGAATATGTAGTTGAGTATCAGCCAACGAGCGATCCACTTGATATTGCACTACTGAATTTTTGTCATCAACAACACTGGCAGTACCGGCAGTTAGTTAATGGTCATACATTAGAGAATCAAATATTTAAACAGGAGAAAGTATAATGGGTTTACTTAGCGGACTTATGGGTAATGCAAGCGAAGTTGACGATTCTGATTTAGAAAAAATCCTCGCCAATACATTAATTGACGGCGAGCAAGTAGAAAAAGCATATAAAGTAGTACGTGATATGTTTATTTTTACTAATAAGCGCTTAATCTTAATTGATAAGCAAGGTATGACAGGTTCTAAAATGGAAATGGTGAGTATTGCTTACTCTAAAATTACCAAGTTTAGTAAAGAAAGTGCAGGCCATTTTGACTTAGATGCCGAGCTAAAAATATGGGTTGGCTCAGATCCAACACCAATTAGTAAAGAGTTTAAGTCTGGCGATAATATTAACGATGTTTACCGAATTATTAGCCAACACGCGCTTTAATATAGTACATGTTTTAAGTAGTTGTTGACTAGATGTTGCAACTACTTTAATTTTACAGTTTACAACACTTCCTTACAATTAACTTAATAAATACAACTGGTTAGTTAAGTTTTCATTCAGTTTCCTAACGTTAGCATGTGCCTCGACTTTAGCAATACAGCTAGAGCACAAAAAGCAATGTACATAGGGAAGTCTTACAATGAAAAAATTAGCAGTTATTATTTCGAGCATTTTATTATCTAGCACTGCGGCTGCTGCAGACAGCTATAATTCAATTAGTAACCTAAGCTACAAAAATAGCGATAACAACGACACCGTTGCTGTAGATTCTATTTACTACTTATCTCCTAAAAAAACTTTAGGTCCGTACGATCAGTTTGAATACATCAATAAACAAACTAACGTATATGGTGGCTACGCTGATGACGACTTTGGCGATTTAACATCGGTTGGTGGTGAATACTTTATTAATGAATTTGTTGTTGGCGCATCTTACGAAAACCTAGACCCAGATTCAGGTTCTAACAGTGAGCTTTATAAACTGACGGGTGGTTACTTTTTCAACCCTGATTTACTTGCAAAAGTAACACTAGTTGAAAACAAAGACGGCGACGATTACGCATTATTTGATTTAGCTTATAACTACATGCTAAATAGCACAGATTACGTAGGTGTTACACTTACATCAGACGACGATTTTGATTACCGTGCAGTTGCTGCTAAATACTTTATTGATTTACAGCAAGGTAACTACCTAACTTTTGAAGGTAAATACGAAAGCATTGATGACGCAGAAAACCAATGGGTAGCAGAAACTAACTATTACTTCTCAAAAGCAACATCTGTATTTGCTAACTACAACAAGCAAGACACTTACAGCTTTGGTGCTCAACACTTCATCAATAAAAATATTGGTGTAAAGGTGGGTTACGAAAACAACGCTGATGATTCTGATAACGATGCGTACTTTGCTAACATGCGTTTTCAGTTTTAATTAAGTCCCGTACTTAGTTAATACAAAAGTAATATCAAAAGCCCGCTAAATTTAGCGGGCTTTGTCGTTTTTAAACGTTTGAGTTTTTAACTGTAAATTATTACCAGTCGCAATTACGCCCTTTATTTTGCTCATCTAAATACTTCTTTTAAATTATAAATAGAGTCGCCATGAATGGCTAAATTGTTATTAAAGTCATTAAATGCAGTCGATGATAATAGCTATAAAATAGTAAGTATTGGAGTTGTTTTTGCTAGTAAACAATGGTTATTGGGAAAAAACAGATAAAAATATGCACTTATACAAACCTATTTTTTATTATAAATTCAGAAATAATGAATTAATTATAGTCATTATTTTGAGAAATTAGAAAAATTTAGTGAGGGGAGGTTATATTGATGAGGTTTATCGAATAATTAAGTTGTGTTTAATTTAGCGACAACTTGTACCTTATTTGTTACTTTTTGAGTTTAAATGATGACAGACTATTGTTACGTAGATTTTATTGATACCCGTTGTTTACATTTGCTTGTAATTATTTACATTTCAAGTGGTTTTAATTTGCCCTCTTATTCAGTTTTTGTTCATTTTTTTGACGTTAGGATGCGCCCCGACTTTAGCTAGACAGCTGAGGCATAAAAAGTAATATTTATAGGGAATTTAAAATGAAAAAATTAGCCGTTATCATTTCGAGCATTTTATTATCAAGCGCTGCAACCACTGCAATAGCCGCAGATACTTACCAATCAATCAGCCATGTAGGATACGTGGATGTAGATGGTGATGACACACTAAGTGTTGACTCAACTTATTATTTTTCTCCAAAAGCGACGTTAGGTCCTTACGATCAATTTGAGTACATCAATAAGCAAACAAATGTTTATGGTGCATACAGTGATAATGATTTTGCAAATGTTACTAGCATTGGCGGTGAGTATTTTGTAGAAGATTTTGTATTAGGTGCACAGTACAATAATTTCGATAGTGATTTTGGCTCAAGCACGGATGTAATTGAACTTTCTGCAGGTTACTTCTTTAATCCAAACCTTTTATTAAAAGCAACGTTTGTTGATGTAGAAGATGCTGAGAATCAGTTTGTGTTTGACCTAGCATATAACCATGAATTAAATAGCACTGATTATATCGGTTTCACAGTAACAGCAGATGATGAGTTTGATTACCGTGCAGTAGCAGCTAAGTACTTTGTTGATTTACAGCAAGGTAACTACTTGACTGTTGAAGGTAAATTTGAAGATGTTGATGGTGGTTCAAGTAACTGGGAATTAGCATCTAACTACTATTTCAGCAAAGCAACATCGGTTTTTGTTACAGTTAATAAAAATGATGATTACACTCTTGGTGCTCAACACTTCTTCAACAACAATGTTGGTTTAGAAGCAGGTTACGGCAATAACTGGGATGATTCTGATTATGATGCTTACTTTGCAAATGTAAGCTTACAGTTCTAATTTAACTAAAATTAGAATATGAATAAAAAGCCCGCTCATTTGAGCGGGCTTTTTATTCAGCGCTATTTACCAGCCGCAGTTGCGGCCTTCGTTTTGTTTATCTAAATATGTTTGTAATGGTGCAAAGTAATCGAGCATTGCTGTTGCATCCATTTGCGGCTTACCTGTTACAGTTTCAAGCGCTTCTTGCCAAGGGCGAGATGAACCCATTTCAAGCATAGCGTTTAGCCTATCCCCTGCTTCTTTTGAATTATAAATAGAGCAGCGATGAATGGCTTTATCGTTACCGGCAATTTCACATAAGCTGCGATGAAACTCAAATTGTAAAATATGCGCTAAAAAGTAACGTGTATAAGGCGTGTTACCCGGAACGTGGTACTTAGCACCCGGATCAAAGTCGTTTTCGCTACGTGCGATAGGAGCTTGCACTCCTTGGTATTTTTCACGTAGTTCCCACCAAGCTTTATTGTAGTTCTCTGGGGCTACTTCACCTGAAAATACCTGCCAACGCCACTGATCAACCATTAAGCTAAACGGTACAAAGGCTACTTTATCAAGTGCCATTTTCATCAACAAACCGATATCTTTAGATTCATCAGGTACTTGTTCAAGTAAGCCGATTTCTTTTAAGTAACCCGGTGTAACCGATAAGGCAATGGTGTCTCCAATGGCTTCATGAAAACCATCGTTTGCACTTTCTTGATAAAATAAAGGCTGTTTGTTGTAAGCGCGCTGATAAAAATTGTGGCCTAGCTCATGGTGAATAACTGAAAACTCTTCGCCTGTGCGCTGAATACACATTTTAATGCGTAAATCGTCTTTGCTATCGATATTCCATGCTGATGCATGACACTGCACATCTCTGTCTTTTGGTTTTACAAACAGTGAACGCTCGTAAAATGTCTCTGGTAGTGCATCAAAACCCATTGAGGTAAAAAAGTTTTCAGCCCCTTTGACCATTTTAAGTTCGTCGTAATTATTTTGAGCTAATAACTCGGTTACGTCGTAACCCGGATCGGCGTTTTCTGGTGCAACTACATCGTAAATATTACCCCATGCTTGCGCCCACATATTACCAAGTAAGTGTGCTGGTATTGGCTGATCTTGAGGTACTTTGTCGGTGCTGTACTTTTCACCTAACTTTGCGCGAACATGGCAATGTAGCGAGTTATAAAGTGGTTTAACTTGGCCCCAAATACGGTCAAGCTCAGTGGTGAAGTCATCAGCAGGCATATCGTATTTACTGCGCCACATAGCGCCCGTATCGGCATAACCAAGCTCCTTTGCACCTTCGTTGGTAAGTGCTACTTGTTGCTCGTAAAGTGGGCGCATGGGTTTTGATATTTCACGCCAGCCTTGCCATAAATCAAGTAGTTCGTTGTAATCTCGGCTGGTGGCCATTTTTGAGGTCATGTCGCCAAGGCTCAAACAGCTGCTATCTTCTTTACAGTATTTACCTTTACCATATAGCCCGCCAAGCTCTGCGACAATTTGTGAAAGTTGCGCTGTTTTATCAGCGTCTTGTGGGGCAGGAAGTGTAAGTGCTAGTTTTAGTTTATCAAGCTTACGGCGAGCATCGTAATCAAGCTCTAGTTCGTCGTATTTTGCAGCTTCATTTGCTAAACGCACGACTGTTTCGGTCATTTTACGGTTAACTTCAGCCGATAGAGCAGATGTATCGTGAGTAATAAAGTTTGCGTAAATCCACTCTGCACGGCTCGATTCTAAATAAAGTGCACTCAGTTCTTTTTCTGTGTTTGTTATAAATGTATTTGCATCTTTAGCTGTTACAGCTTTTTTAGTGTGTGGTGAATCGGTAGTGTCGATAGATACTTGCGCATCGCAGGCCGTTAAAGCAAGAGTACTTGCTACCATTAAGGCGCTCATACTTAGTTTAAATCGAAAGGGGGTCATGCTATTCCTTTAATTTATTGTTATTAAAACGTTGATAATAGCAGTGATGTTTAAAACAATAAAATGAATGCGTTAAGGCTCACGACTCGTCGTGCAATGATTGTATTTAAATTAAGATGGGTCATAATTAAGTTACTATTTTCA
The DNA here is from genome assembly GCF_014164115.1 of Pseudoalteromonas sp. SG45-2. Taxonomy (NCBI): domain Bacteria; kingdom Pseudomonadati; phylum Pseudomonadota; class Gammaproteobacteria; order Alteromonadales; family Pseudoalteromonadaceae; genus Pseudoalteromonas; species Pseudoalteromonas sp. SG45-2. Next base: position 14,148 of record NZ_JACJEO010000027.1, on the reverse strand, counting down.
TTCAATGTGTAAGGAATGTGCGCATGTTAATATTTATAATATTGCTGGTCGTGGTGGTGGTTATTTTTGCGGTTAAAGATATTCGCCTAAACTTGATTAGTCGTCCTACGTTTAAAATGTTCAAAAAGGTGCTTCCGCCATTATCGCAAACAGAGCGAGAGGCGATGGAAGCAGGTGATGTTTGGTGGGATGGTGAGTTATTTAGTGGTAACCCAGACTGGCAAAAACTGCACCACTTTCCAAAACCAGAGCTTAGCGATAAAGAAAACGCATTTATGGCTAACCAAGTAGAAACCTTATTGGCGATGCTTGATGATTATCAAATTGTACAAAAAGACAAAGACTTACCAAAAGAAGTGTGGGATTACCTAAAAACAGAAGGTTTTTTTGCGCTGATCATTCCTGAAAAATTTGGCGGTCGTGAGTTCTCAGCAATTGCTAATTCAACGATAGTGTCAAAAATTTCGACTAAAAGCTTAACAGCCGCAGTCACTGTTATGGTGCCTAATAGCTTAGGTCCGGGCGAGTTACTTCTTCACTATGGTACTAAAGAGCAGCAAGATCGTTGGCTGCCAAGTTTAGCTAATGGTACAGATGTTCCTTGTTTTGCACTAACGGGACCAGAGGCGGGCTCTGATGCTGGCAGCATTCCTGATTCAGGCGTTGTGTGTATGGGTGAGCACAATGGCGAGCAAGTAATGGGCCTGCGTTTAAATTGGTCAAAACGTTACATTACGCTTGCACCAGTGGCTACTGTACTCGGCTTAGCATTTAAAATGTATGATCCAGACGCTTTATTAGGTGATAAAAAAGAGCTAGGTATAACGTGTGCGCTTATACCAACCGATCATCCGGGTGTTGAAACGGGTGAGCGTCATTATCCGCTTAATATGGCCTTTATGAATGGTACCACTTACGGTAAAGATGTATTTATACCACTGGACTGGATTATTGGTGGTCAAGAGTGTGCAGGGCGTGGCTGGAGAATGCTTGTTGAGTGTTTAAGTGCAGGGCGTGGAATATCACTACCAGCATTAAGTGCAGCAACTGGGCATTTAGCTTCAAAAATGACATCGGCATATGCAATGGTACGCCAGCAGTTTGGTGTATCTATAGGGCAATTTGAAGGCGTGCAAGAGGCACTTGCGCGTATTGGTGGTTTAACTTACACACTTGAGTCGTGCAGATTAATGACCGCAGGTGCGATTGATTTAAAATTAAGCCCGTCGGTTGTAACAGCGATCGCTAAATACCATATGACTGAAATGGGTCGTACGGTAATGAATGATGCAATGGATATTCATTCAGGTAAAGGAATTCAAGTAGGGCCTAATAACTATTTGGCGCATGGCTATATGGGGATTCCAGTATCAATTACAGTAGAAGGCGCGAATATTCTAACGCGTAATTTAATGATATTTGGTCAAGGTGCAACGCGCTGCCACCCATTTGTTTTAAAAGAAATGGAAGCCGCTGCAATGGAAGATGACGACGCAGCACTTGAACAATTTGATGGCTTATTAATGAACCACATACTATTTGCAGCAAGTAATGCAGGCATGGCATTTGTGCATGGCTTAACACGTAGCTACTTTGCTAAAGCGCCTGTAGGTGGTGAAACGGCTATTTATTATAAACAACTGAGTAGAATGAGCCGAGGCTTAGCTATTTGTACAGACGTTGCAATGTTAATGCTTGGCGGTGAGCTCAAACGTAAAGAAATGATATCAGCGCGTTTGGGTGATGTATTAAGTCATTTGTACTTAGCATCAACTGTTTTAAAACGTTATGAAGATGAAGGGCGCCAACAAGCTGATTTACCATTTGTAAAATATGCAATTGAGAACTCATTATTTGAAATTGGCCAAGCGTTTAATGGCTTCTTTAAAAACTTTTCAAATCCGGTTGTGAATTTTATCCTTAAACGTATAGTGTTCCCGCTTGGAAACCATTACCACAGACCAAGTGATGAAATAGCACAAAGTATTTGCGAGCGTATGACTCAACCTGGTGTATTTAGAAACCGCTTAACGCATTTATGTTATGTAGATGAAAATGCAGGTACAGGGGTCATGGAAAGCGCATTTTTAGCTATGCATGATATGCAAGCGCAGTTTAAAGACTTAAAACAATGGCAGCGTAAGGGCAGTGTGCCTGCAACGCTTGATATTGAAGGTGCTATAAATTATGCGCTTGAAAATAAGTTGTTAGAGCAAACGGATGCTGATGCAATGCATCACGCTAATAAGCTACGTAAGAAAGCCATTGCAGTTGATAACTTTCAACCTGGTGAGCTGTAGCGCAGTACTTTAAATACTAGGGCGTGTTGACCTTTCGTGGTTCAATTTGCAGCAGACTGTTTGGTTTTTAGGCAAGGCAGAGCCTATGTAGTGTGGTTATTCCCCATAAATAGGCGATAACGCAGCATAAATGCCAAACATGCGCTGCCCTTTGGGTTCTTTCTAGGGACGATTAACTCTTTGTTGCTCGGTTTTACTTAGCCCACTAGGTTACAAACCTCGCGCCGCGATTAAATCGCCCCTAGATTGAAAAAATTTCAATCCACAAAGATCAACACGCCCTGCTAAAACGAAAAAGGCCTTACGAATGTAAGGCCTTTTTATGTTTAATTCATTTATTTTTAACGAGCGTAAGGGTCGGCAACAATTTTATCTATGTACCATTTTCCCTTTTTACGAAGCATTTTTACACTGCGCATTTCGTCAATTTTATCACCATTTAAATAGCCGGTAAAAATAAGGTTTATTTTAGCGTTATCGCCGTATTGTTCACGGACGCTCATATTGGTCATATCAACTTCAATGGTGACTTCATCGTATTGCATATTTACTAAGTTACGGGAAAACTGTTTAGCGGTGCCGTAGGATTTCATTATACGTGTAAGGTTGGGGGTTGCCATGGTGCTGGCTTTTTGAAGGTCTTGCTGGTTATAAAGCGCATCAAAATAAGCGGTTGCTGTATCGCCAGGAGTGTCGCCAAGTGTTTTGGTATCGTCACCACAGGCTGATAAAAATAAACAGATGACCAAACTTAATAAACTCGTGATTTTTTTCATATTAATTATTATTAATTAGTTTTTTTAAAGTGTGTGGTTTATCTATGCAGATGTAAAGGTATGGCAGGCAATAAATAGAAAATTGGATAATAAATAATAAAAAAGGATGCCTAAAGCATCCTTCTAAAAATCTTAAAATTACTTATTGTACTAGTTCTTGTTCACTAAACTCTTCATCAAACATTGGGCTTGATAAGTAGCGCTCAGTTGCACTAGGTAGGATAACAACAATATTTTTATCTGCGTTTTCAGGCTTTTCAGCAATTCGCTTAGCTGCAACAACCGCTGCACCTGACGAAATACCTACTAAAATACCTTCTTTTTTCATTAACTGATGCGCCATTGCAATTGCGTCTTCGTTAGATACAAGCTCTGCGCCATCAATTAAGTCCATATCTAAGTTGCCAGGAATGAAGCCAGCACCAATACCTTGGATTTTATGAGGACCTGGTTTAATTTCTTCACCGGCAAGCGTTTGGCTAATAACTGGAGAGTTAGTTGGCTCAACAGCAATAGACTTAACGTTTAGACCTTTTTCTGTTTTAAGGTAACGGCTAACACCTGTAATAGTACCACCAGTACCTACACCGGCTACAAAAAAGTCTACTTTGCCATCAAGCGCATCATAAATTTCAGGGCCTGTTGTTTCAAAGTGAATTTTTGGGTTTGCAGGGTTTTCGAATTGTTGTAATAAAATATACTTATCAGGTGCTGTTGCTTGAATTTCTTTTGCTTTTTCAATTGCGCCATTCATACCTTTTGCACCGTCGGTAAGTACTAGATTTGCACCTAATGCTTTTAATAGCTTGCGACGTTCTAGGCTCATGGTGTTTGGCATAGTAAGGGTTAACTTGTAACCACGTGCTGCTGCAACAAATGCAAGTGCAATACCGGTGTTCCCCGATGTTGGTTCAATAAGTTCTTTACCTTCAACAAGCTGACCTGACTTTTCAGCTTCCCAAATCATCGATGCACCAATGCGGCATTTGATACTAAAGCTTGGATTACGAGATTCAACTTTAGCGTATACATTCCCACCTGTAACACGGTTAAGTTTTACCAGCGGTGTATTACCGATGCTTAGTGAGTTATCTTCAAAAATAGTAGACATAATGTTCCTTTGGATGCAATCTGATCAACGTGTTAATAGCCTTTGCTACTAACTATATAAACACACTTTACTGTGAGTTTAAAAAAACTAAAGTAAAGTTTGGCTATAACATATATCTATTGGGCTTATAACCAGTCGAAATAAAAATCAATTATTAGCGGTGCTTTAGTTATTATAGGTGCGGGCTTAATTTAAAATTTAAAGAGTAAAACTTCGTTTAGTCAAAAAATGTACAAAAGAGTATTGAATTAAGCTGTGTTTGTTCGATATTTGTGCATATAAATGTAACTTGAATAGTTTTATCACACAATGCGTCTAAAACATGATAAAAACACGTATCTAAATTCAATTAAGCAATCACAATGAAATTAATCTTAAAATTAATTGCCGGTATTGTGGCCGGTATCCTAGTTGGACTATATGTACCTATAACTGGTGTTGAACTTTTATTCACAGTAAAAGAGCTGATTGGTCAAATTATCTCCTTTACCATTCCACTTATTATATTATTTTTTATTGCATCAGGTATTGCAGGCCTACCAAAAGGGTCTGGTCACTTACTTGGTAAAACAGTCGGGTTTGCTTATAGCTCTACAATTATTGCAGGTACGCTTGCATTTTTATTAGTAAGTGCTGTTATCCCTTTTTTAAGCGGTGGTATTACATTCGAGGCAGAAGTTGCTACAGAAATTGGCAGCTTTATTGATTTAGAAATTCCACCTCTAATGGGGGTAATGACCGCATTAGTAACTGCTTTTGTATTTGGTATAGGTATGAGCCAATTAGAGCTTGATACGCTTAAAAAGGTGTCTGATCAGGGCCGTGATGTGATTGACGGATTATTATCAAAAGTAATTATCCCTGCTTTACCATTTTACATTGCAGGTGTATTTGCCGAAATGACGGTAGCGGGTACTGTGGTAGATACACTGCGAACATTTGGCGTAGTACTAATTGCAGCGCTTGTTATGCACTGGTTATGGTTAAGCGTTTTATATATAGCGACAGGTGTACTATTAAAACGTAATCCAATCGAATTAGTTAAAAATATGCTACCAGCTTACTTTACAGCGTTAGGTACTATGTCAAGTGCAGCAACGATTCCAGTATCGCTTCAATCAAGTAAAGCAAATAACGTTAAAGAAGATGTAGCAAACTTTACCGTACCACTGTGTGCAACCATTCATTTATCTGGCTCAACTATCACTATAGTAACCTGTGCAATGGCTGTTATGTTTTTATCGCCAAGCATGGAAGTCCCTTCATTAATGGGTATGCTACCGTTTATTATGATGTTAGGTGTAGTAATGATTGCAGCACCAGGTGCTCCAGGTGGCGCAGTTATGTCGGCGCTTGGTCTATTAACAAGCATGCTTGGGTTTAATGAAGGCGCGGTTGCATTAATGATTGCACTTTATTTGGCACAAGATAGCTTTGGTACTGCGTGTAATGTAACGGGTGATGGTATCATTGCGTTATGGGTTGACAGATTTAGCGAAAAATCGTCATCTTAAACTATTAGGGCGAGGCAATAATATTAGTTATTGTTTCGCTTTATGTATGTTACTGTGGCAAATTAATTTAATTAAATTGCATGTTGTTAGGTAAGTGAGGATGTTCCATTGATTAATGTACTTTTAGTTGATGACCATGAACTTGTACGAACAGGAATAAAGCGTATTCTTGATGATGTACGAGGGTTTAAAGTAATTGGTGAAGCTAAAACTGGCGAAGAGGCTGTACAGTTTTGTCGTCAGCATGCGCCAAACATAGTATTAATGGATATGAATATGCCAGGCATGGGCGGATTAGAAGCGACTAAAAAGATTTGTCGTTACTGCCCTGATGTAAAAATTATTGTGCTTACCGTTAACTGTGAAGACCCGTTTCCGAGTAAAGTAATGCAAATTGGTGCACATGGCTTTTTAACTAAAGGTGCAGGTTCTGACGAAATGGTGCGTGCCATTCGTTGTGTTCATGCCGGTCAGCGTTATATTGCCCCTGAAATTGCACAGCAAATAGCACTTGCGCAAGTGACAGGTCGTACAGACGAAAATCCTTTTCAGAGCTTATCTGAACGCGAACTGCAAATTATGCTTATGATCACTAAAGGTGAAAAAGCACAAAATATAGCTGAGCGTTTAAACCTAAGTTCAAAAACAGTAAATAGCTATCGCTACCGTATGTTTGAAAAGCTAAATGTAGGTGGTGATGTTGAGCTTACCCATTTAGCAATCCGTCATAAAATGATTGATATAGACGTTTCGTACTAACTATAATTTATGTCTGAATTTGATCACGTACATTTTCTCAAAACGCTATCAAGTGAGCCGGGTGTATACCGCATGCTTGATAGTGACAACCAAGTTATTTATGTTGGTAAAGCTAAGCATTTAAAAAAGCGTGTGAGCAGTTACTTTAGAAGTAACATTACCGATAGCAAAACACGCGTTTTAGTGAGTAATATTTGTGACATCGAAGTCACACTCACTAATACTGAAACAGAAGCGCTGCTGCTTGAAAATAATCTAATAAAAAAATACCAGCCTCGCTACAACATATTATTACGCGACGATAAGTCGTATCCCTATATTTTATTAACTAGCCATAAACACCCTCGTTTAGCGTTTCATCGTGGCAGCCGTAAAATTAAAGGTGAGTACTTTGGACCTTTTCCGAGCGCGGGAGCGGTATCTGAAAGCTTGCGGTTAATGCAAAAAATATTTCCTGTTCGTCAATGTGAAGATGCTTATTACCGCGCAAGAAGTCGCCCGTGTCTGCAATATCAGCTTAAGCGTTGTTCAGCTCCGTGTGTGAATAAAGTTACGGATGATGATTACAGCGAGCAAGTTGACTATGTCCGTAAGTTTTTAACGGGTAAATCTCACGAAGTTATTGCTGATTTAATAAAGAAAATGGAAGCAGCCAGCCTACAATTAAACTTTGAACTGGCGGCAAAAGTTCGCGACCAAATAATGCTACTTCGTAAAATGCAGGAGCAACAGTCTATATCAGGTAATTTTGCTGAAATGGACGTAGTTGGTTTTGCTCATTTAAATGGTTTAAATGGTATTCATTTATTAATGATCCGCGATCACAAAGTATTGGGTAGTAAAACGTATTTTCCAAAAGTACCTAAAGATTCAAGTGAGCAAGAAATATTGACTTCATTTTTAGGACAGTACTATTTAGCGCCAGGAGCAACAGGGCGTATTGCAAAAGAAATCATATTACCTTTTGAAATAGAAGAGAGCGGGGCACTCGGTGAAGCACTCACACAAATAAGTGAGCGCAAAGTAACACTTAAAGTAGTTACCCGTGGTGAGCGTGCTCAATACTTACAACTGGCCAATAAAAATGCATTAAACAGTATTGCAGTTAAGCAAAGTACCCAAGACTCTATTAATAAACGTTATGCACAATTAAAAGCAACACTGCGACTTGATGATATTACCCGAATGGAGTGTTTTGATATAAGCCACACCATGGGTGAGAACACTGTTGCAAGTTGTGTTGTATTTGACTCACAAGGCCCAAATACGAAAGAGTATAGGCGCTATAATGTAACGGGTATAACCGGTGGTGATGATTATGCTGCAATGGAGTTTGCACTTAATAAGCGTTACAACAAATTAGTAGATGAAGACAAAATTCCAGACGTTATCTTTATTGATGGTGGTAAGGGGCAACTTGGGCGCGCGGAGCAGTACTTTTCTAACTGGCCACATACAAAAATGCCTTTATTAGTAGGTGTCGCTAAAGGTACTAGCCGTAAGCCTGGCCTTGAAACACTATTAATTGACGGTGGTCGAAAAACCATTCCTATGGATTCAGATGCACCTGCGCTACATTTAATACAGCATATACGTGATGAATCTCATCGTTTTGCAATTGCAGGGCATCGTAATAAACGCCAAAAACAACGTACGCAATCACTACTAGAAGAAATAAATGGAGTCGGCTCTAAGCGTCGGCAAACATTATTAAAATATTTAGGGGGCATGCAGGGAGTAAAAGCTGCTAATATAGAACAGTTAAAGAAAGTTCCTGGGATCAGCCCTGACATGGCTGAGAAGATATTTAACCATTTGCATGACAAGGGCTAGCCCTACATGCGAATATAGCAAAAAAGACATATCCAAGTAGTTATGTGGAATATTCCAAACACACTCACAACATTTAGACTTTTTCTTATCCCCGTTTTTTTGGTGATATTTTATTTGCCTTATAGCTGGGCTTTTTTTGCTGCCGCCTTTATTTTTTGGCTTGCATCAATCACCGATATACTAGACGGTTATTTAGCAAGAAAGCTTGAGCAATCAACCCCTTTTGGTGCTTTTTTAGATCCTGTTGCTGATAAAGTAATGGTATGTGCCGCACTTGTAGCGTTATCTGATCAGTACCAGTCAATGTACATGACCATACCTGCTCTTATTATAATAAGCCGTGAAATTATCATATCTGCACTTCGTGAATGGATGGCAGAGCAGGGTAAGCGTGGTAATGTCGCTGTATCAAACATGGGTAAAATCAAGACGGCTGCACAAATGTTAGCCATTATCGGTTTGATTTGGCAATATGATACATGGATGAACTATTTAAGTTTTGGACTACTGTACATTGCGACCTTTTTAACCTTGAGTTCTATGATGCAATATTTACGTGCAGCATGGGGTGAATTGACTAAAAATTAACTCTAAATGTATAATAACGCACCGTTTTAGATAAAAAACAAGCAAACAGTTCAAAACTAGCATTTTTTGTATTGACGCGTTTAATAATCTCTGTAGAATGCGTCCGTGTTGAGAGGGCATAGCCCCCGAGATAAACGAAACGGTAATTAATCAGTTACCTGAATGTTCACATAAATCATCATGTGCTAATTCAAATAACTGATAAATAAAATGCGGTACTAGCTCAGTTGGTAGAGCGCGACCTTGCCAAGGTCGAGGTCACGAGTTCGAGCCTCGTGTACCGCTCCAAGTTTATCTTAAGGTTAATACCCCGTACTGGGGCGGAATGGCAGAGTGGCCATGCACCGGATTGCAAATCCGTCTACCTCGGTTCGACTCCGGGTTCCGCCTCCATTTCAACACTCCACACGCTTTAATTAGCAAACTCGATGCCCGAGTGGTGGAATTGGTAGACACAAGGGATTTAAAATCCCTCGACTAACAAGTCGTGCCGGTTCAAGTCCGGCCTCGGGCACCACTTTGTGGTTTAATTGCATTACCAAGTGTAATTTATAAAATGGTTAATTTAGAATTAATATGATGCGGTACTAGCTCAGTTGGTAGAGCGCGACCTTGCCAAGGTCGAGGTCACGAGTTCGAGCCTCGTGTACCGCTCCATATTAGTTTTATCCACTTGCTTTAAATAGCAAACTCGATGCCCGAGTGGTGGAATTGGTAGACACAAGGGATTTAAAATCCCTCGACTAACAAGTCGTGCCGGTTCAAGTCCGGCCTCGGGCACCACTTTAAATTGTTTAACCAAGATAATTTGAAGTTGATAAAATAGTATTTTGCGGTACTAGCTCAGTTGGTAGAGCGCGACCTTGCCAAGGTCGAGGTCACGAGTTCGAGCCTCGTGTACCGCTCCAAATTATTTGGAAACATTTAGGCGGAATGGCAGAGTGGCCATGCACCGGATTGCAAATCCGTTTACCCCGGTTCGACTCCGGGTTCCGCCTCCATATAATTTACTCCACACGCTTTAATTAGCAAACTCGATGCCCGAGTGGTGGAATTGGTAGACACAAGGGATTTAAAATCCCTCGACTAACAAGTCGTGCCGGTTCAAGTCCGGCCTCGGGCACCATCTTTACTAAAATCCTCAGATAAAATTCACTTAAATTCTAAATTGCTTCTAATTTTAAAACATTCAAAAATTATTCTTACTTAAATTCTCTAATCTTATTTTTAATACCTACTTACCTTTAAAATCTATTTCTTTTTATTATCTTAGAGTTTCATCATCATACATTTATAAAGCTCCCTGTTTGTAATTAACCGTTACTACTTTTATCCCAGCTGGTTAATTAACTGAATTGGTATAAGAGCACCTGTGTATAACAAAGCAAAAAATCAGAACGCTGGTTATTTAATTTTCTTGGCAATTACTCCTGTACCTAAGTTTTAACGAGGGGTGGCATTAATGAATATAATAGAAGTGCGGTGTCTAAAAATAAATTTAAGGTGGGAGTATAGGGAATGCGTTAAGCACTTAGTTATACGAATTGCGAAGATTTTATAAGCGACCCTTGAGGATCGCTTATAAAGGATAAATTGTTATTGCAGTTTACTCTGAGCTTTGTAAATTGGATACTCGCTCAACAAGCCTTGAATAAGCGCAACACACATTAAAATAAGTACTATTGAAAACGGCAAAGCTGTAGTAACTACGCCCGACTGAAGCGCTTGCAATGCTTGCGAGCCACCAACCCAGAGCAATACTGCTGCAATCACGCCTTCGACTGTGGCCCAAAATATACGTTGTGGCACTGGTGCATCTATTTTACCGCCCGCAGTTATACCATCTATTACTAGCGATCCTGAATCAGACGACGTTATAAAAAACACCAAAACGAGTGCTATAGAAATAATAGAAATAAAACTAGAAAGAGGTAACTGCTCGTATACTTGAAATAAAGTCACTGAGATATCAGTTAAACCATTTTGTCCAAGTGGGCCAACTTTATCTATAACTTGTGTAATTGCCATATTTCCGAACACGCCCATCCAAACCAAACTAAGAAGCGTTGGTAGGCCAATGACGACGAGTAAAAACTCGCGTACAGTGCGCCCCTTTGAAACTCGGGCAATAAACATCCCAACAAACGGCGACCATGATATCCACCATGCCCAATAAAACACAGTCCAAGAGTGCATCCAATCTTCATCGGGTCTATTGAATGGATTGCTCAAAGGTACAAAGTGCTCTACGTACGCCCCAAGGGTAAACCAAATAGCAGTAATTGCATCAGAGAAAGTAAGGGCAATAACGGCTAATAATAAAATAAATGCACAAATTAAATTAACATTGCTCAGTACTTTAACACCCCCCTCAATACCTCTAATAACTGAGATAATTGCAATGCACGTTACTAAACCAATAACAGACATTTGAAAAGCAGTCCCGTAATCAGTGCCTAACAGATAATTTATCCCGCTGGTAGCTTGTTGAGCGCCAAGGCCTAGCGATGTAGCTAAACCAAATAAAGTAGACAGTACAGCGAGTATATCTATGATATGACCGAGCCATCCCCAGGCGCGATCACCAAATAATGGATAAAAAACCGAACGTATAGATAAAGGAAGGCCTTTATTAAATGCAAAAAAAGCCAAGCTTAATCCAACAACAGCGTAAATCGCCCATCCATGTAAACCCCAGTGGTACATGGTTGCACCCAAAGCTAAAGAGTGTGCTTGCGGTGAGTTTGGCTCAACGCCCATAGGCATATGATACCAACCAGTATAATATGCAGTTGGCTCAGCAACTCCCCAAAACAGTAAGCCAATCCCCATTCCTGCTGCAAAGAGCATTGAAAGCCATGACATGTAACCATGTTCAGGACGAGCTTTTACGCCACCCAACCGAATTTTACCTAAAGGAGAAAATGCTAAAATAACGCAAAATATCACAAAGGCATTGGCTAGTAACATAAAGTAACTATCAAATTGATTAATTATTGCGTCTTTAGTCGAGGTTAGTGCATCACGGGTAACGGTAGGGTCAAAAACTAGGGTAAGTATTACAAATAAAACAACTAAGAAGGCGCTTATACCAAATACTGGGTTATGGATATCAAATCCCCACTTTTGTACATTATCTTGCCCAACTTGGTAATCAGTAGTGTCTATACTGTATTTTTTTGTCATGTCATCCATCGGTTCTCCTTTTTATAGATAACTTAGTTCATACATCCTACGTAATTAAATATAAAATAGTTTTAAAATTAATATAACTTTTATTTATAAGAAATGAGATGATTAAGCGTAGTATTTGTTATTTTTAGAACTAAAAAAGCGAGCCGTAGCTCGCTGATTATTTTCTATTCCCAGGCCTCTGGGTCAACCTCTTTAGCAAGTTTAGGATGCTTACTTTTGTCAAAGGTGGGTATTAAGCCCTTTTTGCGTTGTTCGTTATAGTCTTTTGAAAGCCATACAACAACACCTGAAAGCATAAATAGCGCTATAACGTTTACAATGGCCATTAAACCCATTGATATATCTGCCAGCGTCCAAATTAAACCAAGCTCACCAACAGCACCAAACATCACCATACCTAAAACAACAAGTCTAAAGATAAACATACCTTTATTAGAGTTGTGCTCTAAAAACATTAAATTTGTTTCAGCGTAAGAGTAATTAGCCACAATAGAAGTAAAAGCAAAAAACAATATAGCAATAGCAATAAAGTAAGTACCCCAGTCGCCGACATGTTCTTGTAATGCTGCTTGTGTAAGTTCAATCCCCATAACACCAGATTCAGGTACTAATTGCTGCGATAGTAAAATAAGAGAAGCAGTCGCTGTACAAATAACAATAGTATCAATAAATACGCCTAACATTTGCACATAACCTTGTGATGCTGGGTGAGGAGGGTAAGGTGTCGCAGTAGCCGCGGCATTAGCTGCACTACCCATACCAGCTTCGTTTGAGAATAAACCACGCTTTATACCTTGGATCATCGCTTGTGTAACACCATAACCAATAGCACCAGCACCAGCTTGTTCAATACCAAAAGCACTTTTTATAATAAGCACTAGCACATCTGGTAGTGCAGTAAAGTTAATGGCGCATACATAAAGTGCAACCAGCAGGTAAGCTAATGCCATAAATGGCACAACCATTTCAGCAAAGCGAGAAATTGTTTTTAGGCCACCAAAAATAATGATGCCAGAACCAATAACCAAGCAAATGCCTACTATATACTTAGGTACATCAAACGCTACTTCAAATGCTGCAGCAATAGAGTTTGACTGTACTGCGTTAAATACTAAACCAAAGGCTAAAATTAAACATAACGAGAATAAAGTTCCCATCCAACGTTTGCCTAGACCGTTTTGCATATAATAAGCAGGGCCACCTCTAAAATTACCATCTGCATCTTTTGTTTTATAAGCCTGAGCTAGAGTACTCTCGGCAAAACTTGTAGCCATACCTATTAATGCAATAAGCCACATCCAGAAAATAGCACCTGGGCCACCTAGGTATAAGGCGACAGCAACACCTGCCATATTGCCAGTACCGACACGAGCTGCTAATGAAGTACAAAAAGCCTGAAAGGATGAAATTTCGTTATCGGCACATTTACGAGAACCAAACATAACTTTGAACATATGTGGGAATTGCACAAATTGAATAAAGCCTAGTCGAAAAGTAAAGAAGAGGCCCGCTGCTATTAATAAGTAGACGAGAACTTGCCCCCATAGAAGGGCACTTATACTATTTATTATGTCTGTCATGGATACTGCCTAAATACATGAGTTAAAAAAAGTGACCGCAACTTATCACATCAGGATAAAAGTGTTTAGTTTTAAAGTTCAAAAACAGAGTTATCAACAGGGTTTTGTGGGTAACTTGTGTCTATCGTGTGCACTTGCTTGGGGCTTAATTTTAATTACTATTTTATGCAAATAACGCTTGCGTAAAATCCGCCGCTCCCTATAATGCAACCCCACTGAAACGGGAAACGCCGAAGCATAGCGAGGCACGAACTGCTCAGAGAGTTAAATAAAACTTCAGTTTTAAATCTTCTAAAAAGAAAGTTTAAAACAAAGTGTTGACTCGAAAAATAAAGGGTGTATTATTCGCATCCCTTGAGACGCTAATGCGACTCAAAACGTTCTTTAACAATATAAAGCAATCATCTGTGTGGGCACTCGTACAGATTGAGTTCTAACAGCCAACCTACTTAGGTAGCGAGGCAAACAAATTAGAGTCTCAATTGAAAACTG
>NZ_JACJEO010000026.1:0-58960 GCF_014164115.1 Pseudoalteromonas sp. SG45-2 | reverse complement strand
AGAAAATAGCTCAATAACAAGGCTAAAATTATGATACATAGTTGTTCTATATAAATAATTTTTAACGTAGTTAGTGAGTTATTTAATACGCTAGAATGATCATGTTTTTAATAAAATTGGTATTATAAACCCAGCTATAGGCTGGGTTTTTACGTTTAGCCATAAGGGCATTATGCTTTATCTCACGTTATTTATTAGCGCATTTATATCTGCGACATTACTGCCTAGCTCTTCTGAGGTGATAATGGTGGGAATGATTACTCAAGATAAAGTTAATTTATGGCTTATGTGGTGCGTAGCAACACTTGGAAATGTGTTAGGGAGCTGTGTTAATTACTGGTTAGGCACGCAGGTACTGCGTTTTAAAGATAAAAAATGGTTTCCGGTATCGCAAAAAGGGCTTGATAGCGCACAAAAGCAATTTAATAAATATGGAGTGTATAGTTTGTTATTTGCTTGGTTACCGGTTGTTGGGGACCCATTAACGGTGATTGGAGGCATATTTAAAGTACGATTTAGTACCTTTTTACTGTTAGTAACACTAGGCAAAGGCGCTCGCTATTTAGCGGTTATCGCCCTTGCCGTAGGATTCGAAAAGCTTTTTTCAATAAGTTTTTAAGTGCTTATTTAGCCCAATCAAGCGTTAACGACACTGAGTCGGCAAAACGCAGTGCATGTGGTTTATCAACACGTGCTTTAGCGTAATGAACGCTTGGGTGCGCGTGACAAACGGCAAGAATTTCAGCAACTAATTTTTCTAGCAGTAAAAAGTGCCCTTGCTCTACTAAGCTAATAACTTCTTTGGTGATCACTTTATAATTAAGTGCTTGGTCAACTTCATCCGTTTTACACGCATCATCAGCAGGGTAGTGAATCTCTAGATTAATCACTACATCTTGCTTTTTTTCACGCTCATCGGGGTTAAAGCCAATAAACGTACGCAGGCGTAAATTAGTAACGTTAATAATTGCATTAGCCATAGGGTTAACCTTTTATAAGCTGCAAAAATTCGTTACGTGTTTTAGGATCGCTTCTAAAGTTACCTAACATTACTGATGTACGCATGCTTGAATTTTGCTTTTCTACACCACGCATCATCATACACATGTGTTTTGCCTCAACAATAACGCCTACGCCCTTAGCGCCAGTAACTTCTTCAACTGCTTTAGCGATTTGATGCGTTAACTGTTCTTGAATTTGAAAACGGCGTGAAAACATATCAACAATACGGGCAAATTTAGACAAGCCTAATACTTTACCGTTTGGTATATAAGCAATATGGCAACGGCCAATAAAAGGCAGTAAATGATGCTCACACATAGAGTAGAGCTCTATGTCTTGTACTAATACCATGTCGTCAGCGTCAGATGTAAATACTGCTTTATTAGTTATTTCATCAAGCGTTTGACGATACCCTTGCGTTAAATATTCCATTGCTTTTGCAGCACGTTTTGGCGTATCAAGTAAGCCTTCGCGGTTAGCATCTTCGCCTACAGCGGTGATGATTTTTTCATAACTTTCTTTTAATTCATTGTGCATAAATATCTCAGTTTATTTATATTTACTTTAAATGACGACCGCCATCAATAGGCAAAGAGCGCCCTGTGATGTAGTGGCTTTGTAATAGTAAATCAATGCTATTGATAATTTCTTGGCATCCGGGTTCAATGCCCATTAATGATTTTTTAAGGGTCTTAGCTCGATATTGTTCATCGTCATGTTCATTAAAAATAATGAGCGATGGAGCAACCGAGTTCACTTTTATATTTGGCGCATATTTAGCGCTAAACGATTTGGTTAGGTTGTCGAGTGCTGCTTTACTTGCTGCATAAGCTAAGTGTTTAGGGCTGCCTGTTTCAACTACATAATCAGTAAGATGTATTATATCGGCAGGTACTTTTTCATTTTGCTGATAGTTTAAAAGCAGCTCTGCGCACATTAAATTAATTAAATACGGTGTTTTGGCATGTATCCGCATCATATTATCAAACAGTGCTGCAAAGTCAGGGTTGTTAGCTTCGCAGTCCCAGCTTGATGCGTTATGAACAATAGCGCGCAGCGATGTTGTATGCTCTTTAAGCGTATTTATAAATGTACTAATACCTTCATCGGTACTAAAATCGGCATAAATACATACAGCGCCTTGTTGCTCTAATTTATCAACAGCGGCGTGACGAGTACGATACGTGATAATAATACTCTGCCCTTGGGCTATATAATGCTGAGCGAGTGCTAAACCAATGCGTTGGCCTGCGCCGGTAATTAAAATGGGCGATGTCATATAAGGCAGTGTTCTCTTTGGCGGGTAGTTATACCAATATAATTAAAAATATCATCATTCTATCGCTATTTCATAGGGCTATAATAGCTCACTAATTTAATGCAATTGGTATTATAAAATTCAAAGCGTTAATTTATTAAAATATACGCAGCTTCTTAATCTGTCGATCAAAAAAGCAATTAATCCTCAAAGGCATTAATTGCTTTATTTTAGCTACTAAACCTTAATCGTAAATTGTCGGAATTGGTTGACGCTTATGTTGTGTACGCGTGTAAATGTTTACAAGCTTTTGTTCAACATCATTAGACACAGGTTTACCTTCTAAAAAGTCATCAATTTGCTCATAGCTCAAACCAAGTGCTTCTTCGTCTGTTAAACCTGGGCGGTCACTTTCTAAATCAGCTGTAGGTGCTTTATCTACCAATAAAGCTGGCGCACCTAGCGCAGTAGCAAGTGCACGAACTTGGCGTTTTGATAAACCAAACAGAGGGGCTAAATCGCACGCGCCGTCACCAAATTTAGTATAAAAACCAGTAATGTTTTCAGCACTATGATCGGTACCCACTACTAGGCCTTGGCAAAAACCTGCAATTTCGTACTGAGCAACCATACGTTGACGCGCTTTGACATTACCTTTAATAAAATCTATTTGAGCTTGCTCAGGCAGTGCTTCACCACAGCCAACTACGGCAGCTAGCGCTTGCTCATGCAATGCATCAGCCGCAGGTTGTACGTTTACGGTCATACGTTTACTTGGCTGAATAAAATCAACCGCCATTTGTGCTTCATCTTCGTCAGCTTGTACACCATAAGGTAGGCGCACTGCAATAAACTGATACTTGTCAGTATCGTGTTCTTTATTTAGCTCGTTTACAGCAAGTTGACATAAGCGGCCGCAGGTTGATGAGTCAACACCACCGCTAATACCCAGTACTAACGAGCGTGAATGAGCTGCTACCAAACGTGTTTTAATAAAATTAACTCGGCGAGTTATCTCAGCATTTACATCAATCGTTGGCTGAACCTTCATTTCAGCCATAATTTCGGCGCGCATTGCCAGCTCCTTATAAAATTTAATATGTGATACGCAATAAACTTATTATGTGATTTAGTTTTAGTTAATTAAAGTTTTAAATGAGCTTTTATTTGGCGAAGCTCTGCTTTTAATTTTTCTACTTCTTCAAGTAAATCGCTTAATTCTTTGTCTTTAATTACTTCGCTTGGTAGAGCAACGAAGGCATCGGCAGGATTATTTTGTTGTTCGCCAAATAAATGAATATATCGGCTGTCACGTTTACCAGCTTCACGCTCTAGCTTTGTGACGTACTCGCTTTCAATCAGTTTATTGAGCGCTGTCTCTACTTCATTTACGTTATTAAAATCAGCAAGTCTAGCACTGCGGGTTCTTAATTCACCAGGGGTTTGAGCACCACGCAAAAGTAATAAACAAACAATGGCACGCTGCTGAGCAGAAAATTGCAGATTACTAAATTCAGTGTTGCAAAAGCGGTGATCGTATTTATTTACGCGACCCGAAAGACCTTCATCTATTGTAACCAAACGCATTTTTATTAGTTCATCAAGTGCGTTTTGCACGTCTTCATCTGTAAGACTTAACACAGGATCGCGATTAGACTTTTGGTTACATGCGTTCACGAGAGCGTTTAACGATAGCGGATAATGCTCTGGCGTCGTGCTTTGTTTTTCTAATAGGCAACCAAGAATACGTTGTTGATTTGTTGATAACTGCATAAATAATCTCAAATTAGTAAGCGTATTTTATTAGCTTACACCTTTATTGAATGCCAAGCCATTGTTGAAGCTTTGGTTGTAATGCAGCTAAATCGAGAGGCTTACTTAAATAGTCGTTCATGCCTGCGGCTAGACATTTTTCTTTATCGCCCTGCATGGCATTGGCTGTTAGCGCAATAATAGTAATATTTTCATTATCTTTACCTGCATCACCTTCTCTAATGGCTTTAGTGGCTTGGTAGCCATCCATTTCGGGCATTTGGCAATCCATTAAAACTAGCTTATATGGTTTACCTTGTTTTGCATTGAGCTTTACAATTGCCTCAAGGCCATTTTCGGCAATATCAAAAGTAACACCCGCCTGCTTTAATAGCGCAGAGGCAACCACTTGGTTTATTTTATTGTCTTCAACAAGCAATAGTTGTGGTTCTGATGAATCGAGTACTGGCGCTTTAGTTAGCTTGTTTTGAAGCTGTGCTTGTTGCTGCTGTTGTTCAATGTATTTATCGTTTGTGAGTGAGTCAAACAAATCAGACGGTGTGAGAGGTTTGAAAATCATACAGTCGACTTCCATACCTACTTTAGACTCCTCAGACGAATAACTCATTGGCGCCATAATAACTAACTTGCAACTATGCATATTTATAAAGTTTTTAAGCGCGGTGATATGCGTTTGTGGGGCTTTTTCAAAAAAGTAGTAATCAACTAAAATAGCACCAGGGTGGGTGGTTACATTACTTAAGTAATCATCAACCTCAAGATAGTTATGTATACAATTAACTTTTGCACCCCAAACAGTGAGCTGCTTATTAGCGGTGTTAGCATTTAACGAGCACTCATCAATAATTAAAATATGTTTGTTTTTAATTAAATGACTCGGTAAATCTTGTTCTTTACTTAAGCGCGGTTGTATTTGTACTGTGAAAGAAAATGTACTTCCTTCACCTTGCATACTGTTTACACTCACTTCACCGTTCATCAGTTCGCACAATTGTTTTACTATGGCAAGGCCAAGCCCTGTGCCCCCAAATTGGCGTGTTGTTGAAGCATCGGCTTGTGTGAATGAGTCAAATAACGACGCTTGTTTTTTAGGGTCAATACCAATACCAGTATCAATAATCGAACATTGAAGGAACGAGCCATCCGTTGTTTCATCTATTCTGGCAGTAATGACTACTTCGCCATCAATAGTAAATTTAACCGCGTTGCCAATTAAGTTATTTAAAATTTGGCGCAAGCGGTTAGGGTCACTAATTATCTCGCTAACAGTTATTTGAGTAGCATCTAGAATAAGTTTTGTATTGTTTTGTTCTACCTTTAAAGCAAAGGATTCCACCACTTCGCCTAATAACCGAGGTAAATTAAATTGCACGTTTTCAATATCGAGCTTACCGGCTTCAATTTTAGAAAAGTCTAATATGTCATTAATTATATTAAGCAAAGATTGAGCTGATGATTGAGCAAGTTCTATATGATGTTTCTGCTGTAGGTCCAATTGAGTTTGCTTAATTATGTTAAGCATCCCTAAAACACCGTTCATTGGGGTGCGAATTTCGTGGCTCATACTCGCTAAAAATTCACTTTTAGCTTCAACAGCTTGTTCGGCGGTTTCTTTGGCAGAAACTAGTTTTTGTTCGGTTTCAATTCGCTGTTGGCTTGAGTGCAAGCTGCCTATTAACGCAGCAACGGCAATTAAAAAGCTTTCTTCGTTTTTAGACCAGTAGCGTTTTGATTGACATTGCTCTGCGCAGACGACTCCTATAGCGCCACTTCCTGCAGGGATTATTACGCACAGCATTGATTTAATCTCGAGAGTCATTAAATACTGTTCTTTAATTGGCTCGAGTATTGGGTGTTCTTGGGCGTCAGGCACATTAAATACAGGCTGGTGATCTATTGCATTAAAAAAGCCGGGAAGATTTTTTCTTAGCCAAATAGAGTCAATTTTATCACTAGACGAATGTTTACTATGTATGGCAAAAGGGCTTAGTTGGGATTTGTCTTCATTAAAAAACCAAATACTGGCACGTTTAATATCAAATGCTTGGCAGATTGCTTCAGTGATAATATCTTTCGATTGGCTCAGCTGCCCAGTTAATATTAATTTATTAACGGTAAGGGAAGCTAAAATTTCGTTGTGTAATGCTGTTTTATTATTTTCTAATTCAATCTTTTTACGGGTATCAATATTCTGTAATGAGCCAAAAATACGTGTGCATCGTCCATTTTTTCGTTCTGCTTCACCATGTACGAGTACCCAAACAGATTCACCTTCTTCATCCATTACTTCTAATTCAACTTCGTAGCTTTCACCATATTTTATGGCTCGTTCAATTAAAGGTTTAATTGTTTCTCTGCTAGTGCCTTTTTTAAAGTAATTTAAATCTTTAGGCCATTCTGGTTGGCTATTTAATGGGTATTTAAATAGTTTTTTGGTCATATCAGACCAATACACTTGTTTCGTTTCTAAGTTAAATGACCATGCGCCTATTTGGGCTAGATCACTCATTGCCTCAAGCATTTTTTCGTTTTGTTGCTGGCGATTAAGCATTTTCAAAAAGAATAAAAAGGCCCAAATTAATAACCCGCAAATAATTATAATTGATAGCCTAAGTGGCCATACAGCTGAATTTGGTGGGCTCCAACCTATTTTAGGTGCTACGTAAAGTTGCCAATTGCCACCTTGAAAGCTTAACGTAAACTCAAGGGGGTCTTGCTCTATTATATTTTGATTACCGTAAAAAAACTCCCCTTTGCTGCCAAGTCCATGCCTGCCTTGTAAAGCGACGTTGTATTCTTTTTCTAGCTCATAAATACCTGAATTTTCATAGACTTTGTCAATGTTGAGAACAACTGAAAGTAATCCCCAAAAGCGATTATCTGGCGGTATGTAAACAGGAACTCGGGCTATAAGTGCTATGTCACCTTGGATTAATTTTAATGGGCCAGCCATTACAATGGTATTTGTATCACGAGCTCTAATAGCATCAGCGCGTTGGTTTTTTTCTTCTAAAAAGTTTAAACCGAGTGCTTTTTCATTACCTTTTAAGGGGTAAGTCATACGAATTACCATATCGGGTGCGCCACCAATATTGCGAAGCTCATTTGAGGTTTTAAATAGTGGTTGGGCAATTTGTTCAAACTGTGTTTGCTGTAAATCAGGCTGCGCTGCTACGGCAACACCTAAGCCTCGAACTAGTTGGATATTAGAAACTAAAATAGATTCTAATTGAGCTCGATATGTACTTACTTCAGAAAGAATTTGTAGGCGATGGGCATCTTTAATACGATTGTAGTTAATACGATCAAGTACGATACCAACTAGTACAGTTAGCGTAAGCGATAACCAAAAGGTCAACTTAAAGTTATGAACGTTCGTTTTTTTATTGTTAGTAGATGGTGGCATTTGCTACATCGTGGCGTTAATTTAGGCAAATTAACTATAGCTAATTTATTACACAAATGAAAACGGCGCATTAACAAATGCGCCGTTTATTTTTTATAATTAGTAGTTTAGCGAGTTACGAGTCGCTAACTTCACGCGCCCAGTGATTTTGCTTTGCTACATGTAGCTTGCGGTAACCATCAAGTAGCGCCGCATGCTTTTTAAAGCCTTCAAGCGATAAACCAGGGAAAGTTAAACCGTTAAACTGCTTTTTACCTTCGGCAATTTCTATAGCCAGCGCTACATTATTAGCACCAAACATTAAGCCTAGTGCATCTTGGTAATCTGCGTATTCGCGCTCGTCATCGTATTTAATTTCAAGAACTGCTTTTAAACAGCGGAAGTGGCGCATTGCCTCTTCGTTTACTTGGCCTGTATGAAGTATCCAGTCAACCCAATCAATGGCTTCTTCGCTGCCTGCAGCTAAACATAGGTGTGCTTTAAGCTCACCTATACGCAGTGTGTGCCATGGTGTGTCGGCATCGGTTGCAAGGCCAATAAATTCTGCGGCGCGGATAATATCGCTGTGGCCTGCTTCTTCTAGGCTGTCGTAAATTTCCATCCATTGCTCTGCATCGTACTGATCAAGCGATAGGAATGTTTCGCGAAATTTTGCGCCTTCGTTGTTGTTACGCCAAATAAGCTCATCAACAGGGTAAATGTCAGACATGCCTGGTACTAAAATACGACACGCGTATACGTTTAGGTGCGTGTAATCCATGATGTAGATATCATGATCCATGCTATGAATTAGGTCAGTACAGAAGTTATATTCTTCTTCAGTTGTTCCGCTAAAGTCCCAGTGTACAAATTCAAAATCAGGTTTTGCACGGAAAAAATCATGCGAAATCAAACCGCTTGAATCAATAAAGTGCAGTTCAATGTTCTCTGGTGTTGCTACTTCATCGTTATCAAATGTTGCAGGTTGGAATACATCTAGCTGATCAAGACGTCGACCTTGTAGTAACTCAGTCACGGTACGCTCAAGTGCAACTTCAAATGATGGGTGAGCACCAAAAGAAGCAAATACAGAACCATCTGTTGGGTTAATAAGCGTTACGCTCATTACAGGGTATTTACCCCCAAGTGACGCATCGGCAATACGTAAATGAAAGCCATGGCTGCGAAGCTCTTCACACGCTTCGTGAATTTTAGGGTATTGCTTAACAACGTCTTCAGGCACGATTGGTAAACAAATACCTTCGGCGATGATACGGTTTTTAATAGCACGTTCAAATACTTCTGATAAACCTTGTACGCGAGCTTCAAACTTGGTGTTACCTGCGCTCATACCGTTAGATACAAAAATATTACCGATAACGTTTACCGGAATGTATACGTCTTGGTTATCGCGTTGGCGTGTGTATGGCAGGGTACAAATACCACGATCGATATTGCCTGAGTTAAAATCAAAAAGGTGTGATGCGTTTAGTTCGCGCTCTGGGTCAAAGTAATCCCATAAGCTTTCATCCATAATGCCCTCTGGCACTTCATCGCCTTCAACTTTAAACCATTTTTCGCTTGGGTAATGAGTAAACTCGCCATTAGCAAATTCTTCACCTAGATAAAAGTCTGCAAAAAAGTAGTTACAGCTTAAGCGTTCAAAGTATTCACCGAGTGCTGAAGCAATAGATGCTTTGTCGGTTGCGCCTTTACCATTGGTAAACATAACACCGCAGTCGCTGTCTTTTATATGAACCGAATAACAGTTAGCTACAGGGTTAAGCCAAAGCGCTTCTTCAACATTAATGTTTAGGGCTTTAAGCTTGTTTTGCATGGTAGAGATTGACGATTCTAGGTCGCGGTCTTTACCTTTGATAAATGTTTTTTCAGTCATATTGATCTCAACTAGTTCTGCACGATGTGTGGAGCTGACATTATCGTGGATTTTGATGTTTATTTCACCCTTTGCGAGCAAGAACATTATTATTTAATAAAACTGTGGTTATTATATGTGCTTAACGCTTGGTCAAAACGTGCAAAGGAAACGGTGATGTTTAAAGTAATCAAACGCTTGTTGTTATTAATTGTGATATTAGGGCTGGCAAGTACCGCTGTTGTTTATGGGGTACTTAGTTTAAGTTTACCCACCCTTGATGGAAACGGACGCAGTAACGCGGTAGTAGAGCCTGTAAAAATTTCGCGCGATGCACTAGGGCAAGCAGTAATAAACGCCAATAGCCGAAACGACGCTGCCTATGGTTTAGGTTATGCGCATGGGCAAGACCGATTTTTTCAAATGGATTTACTAAGGCGTAATGCCGCAGGTGAGTTAAGTGAATTATTTGGCCAAGCAGCGTTGGGGCTCGATAAAAAAATGCGTTTTCATCAATTACGTAAACGTAGCCAAATTATTTTACAAACCCTGCCAGAGGCAGATAAGCAATTACTTAAAAGTTACGCTCAAGGTGTAAACGAAGGCTTAGCGCAAGTAGGGTATTCAAGCTTTGAATATTTACTAACCGGTGCAGCACAAAAGCCATGGCTAAGTGAAGACAGCCTACTTGTGATATTTAGCATGTACCTTGATTTACAAAGCGCCACATTTGAGCGCGACCAAGCACTTATTCAAATTGAGCAAGCGTACACAAAGCAAATGGTTGATTTTTTAACGCAACCGAGTAATTACCAAGCCGCGCTTGATGGCAGCAAATTAGCGCCTTATAGTGACGGCATACCTACCTTTCCAACTCAAACAAAGCATATAGTTAAAAATATTGAATCAAACCAAGAGCGCGGCAGTAATAACTGGGCTGTTACAGGAGCGCTTACTAAAACAGGGGCTGGAATGGTGTCGGATGATATGCATTTATCGATGGCAGTACCTGTAATTTGGTACAGGGCACAATTAAATTACATGCACAGTGGTGAGCAGACTCAGGTGACCGGTGTATCGCTGCCCGGCGCACCTGCCATTGTTGTTGGCACTAACAACAATGTTGCATGGGGATTTACTAACGGTTATTTAGATACAGCCGATTGGATTGCATTAAACGATGATAGTAAAACATGGCAAGTTGATGAACCTATTGCATTACCCGATGGGGAGGTTGAAAACTATTCATTAATACTCAGTGAATACGGACCTGTAAAATATATTAACGAAAAACCTTATGCGTTGAGCTGGGCTGCCCATCAGCCTTATGCCGTTAATATGCAGTTATTAAAATTAGAGCAAGCTAAAACAGTAGATGATGCACTTACTGTAGCAAGCGATGTGGGCATTCCGGTACAAAACCTTATGGTGGTAGACAGCCTTGGTAGCGCAGCGTGGAAAAACATGGGCGGTATACCGGCTCGTAAAACGCCAAGTGAGCTTGGCGTAAATGCCGATGACTACTCAGCGCTTTGGCAGCAAAATGAACTACAACGCCCTTTTATTAAAAACCCGCAAAGCGGTCGATTATGGACTGGTAATTCTCGCGTGGTATCGGCTGAGGATGACGCGCGTTTTGGTAATGGTGGTTATGCACTCGGCGCACGTTCGAGTCAAATTCGCGATAGATTATTTGAAAAACAAACATTTGCTGAGAGCGACTTTTACGCATTACAACTTGATAATCAAGCTCGCTTTTTAATGCCTTGGCATGCTCTGCTATTAAAGCAATTAAAAGCCGATCAAACTAAAAATCAGCAATATATAACAGCGCTTGAAAACTGGCAGCAATGTGCGTGTTCAACCTCCACAGGGTATACCTTAGTTAAGCGCTACCGCGATGAAGTGATTAATATTTTATTTAGCAATATGGAAGATGAATTAAATAAACAACAAGGCACACTTAAATACGTAAAACGAGATTTAGAGCCCGCTGTTTGGCAGCTTATAAACAACAAGCCCGACGCATGGATAAACCCACAATTTAAAAGCTGGGATGAGCAGCTACAAGGAGCATTTAGCCAGACTATTACTAAGCTTACAGAACAGTTTGGTAATAATGTACAAAACTGGCAGTGGGGCAAGGTAAATGAGTTAGTGATAGAGCATCCGTTTGCAAAGCAAATGCCGTTACTTGCTAAGTTATTAAATATGCCCACAGCAGCGGGTTTTGGAGATAGTTATATGCCCGCCGTACAAGGGCGTAGTTTTGGCGCATCGCAGCGTTTTATTGCTCAACCTGGGCATTTAGAGCATGCAATTTTAGCTATTCCTGGTGGGCAATCGGGGCACCCTCTTTCTGAATTTTACAGAGCGGGGTTTAGTGATTACGTTGAAGGTAAGCATACACCTTTATTGCCTCAAGAATTAATACATCAAATAGTAATAAAGCCGACACGATGAACTAAAGTATAGCTAAACACGTTCTATATAATTACCAATAAAACAACAGAGAACTAAAATGAAAAAAATACTACCCGCATTAATAACAGGTTTATTACTAAGCACTACAGCGCAAGCAGATGATGGCCCAGTAACAGCACAAAAGCTAAGTGACCATGTATACGTACTATTTGGGCAAGGCGGTAATATTGCAGCAAGTGTAGGTGATGATGGCATTTATATTATTGATGATCAGTTTGCCAAGCTCTCAGATGATATTAAAAAAACCATTAGCGATTTAAAACCAGGCAGTGCAGAGTTTGTCATTAATACTCACCATCATGGCGATCATACCGGTGGCAACGAGAACTTTGCTAAAGCGGGTGCGCATGTTATAGCGCACGACAATGTACACAAACGTTTAGAAGAGCAGCACGGGGAGGGGTCAGACTTTTTACCGCGCATTAGTTTTGGTCACGACTTAAAACTACATTTTAATAACGAACACGCCCATGTAGTGCATTACGAACATGCACACACCGATGGCGACTCCGTTATCTTTTTTAGTAACGACAACATAGTGCACATGGGCGACATTTACTTTAATTTTGGCAGCTTACCGTTTGTTGATGTAGATAGCGGCGGCAGCGTTGATGGTATTTTAGCGGCAGTAAACGATGTAGTTAATCAAATTGACGACAACACTAAAGTAATACCAGGACACGGCAAGGTAAGTGACCGTTCAGGACTGATAGCGTATGGTAAGCTAGTTCAAAACGCGAAAGACGTAATGCTAAAAGCAATGCAAAATAATGCAAGCTTAGAGCAAGTACTTAAAGCCGATCCATTGGCTGAGCTGAATCTTGAATACGCAGGCTGGTTACCAAAAGAGAAAGTAACCACACTTTTTTATCGTAGCTTAAAGTAGTACGCGTAACGTAAAAAACATGATACAAAGCTGAGTGTACTTTAACGTACATTCGGCTTTTATTTTCTTATGCCCAAAGGAGTTGTGTATGTCGGCAGAAAAAACCCATCTTGAAATTTGTAACTTAACCAGAGAGCAATATCCGCAAATTAAAACCTTGATGGATCAAGCGTATCCCGACTTAGGCGGTGCGTGGCCAAGTCATACCATTTTTAGATTAATAGACCAGTTTCCTGAAGGGCAAATAGGTATTGTGGATGACGGCGTGCTGGTGGGCTTAGCATTAAGCGTGCAGGTTGATTACACGCGTTTTTCAAACCCGCATACATACGAAGATATTGCAGACGGTCACGACCGTGTATTTAGCGATACCGACGGCGATGCGCTATACGGCTTAGATGTTGCTATTAGCGAAAGTCACAGAGGCATGCGTTTAGGTCGTCGCCTTTATGATGCCCGTAAAGAATTGTGCCGCCAATATAACTTACGCGCTATTTTAGCAGGTGGGCGTATTCCGCGTTATTACAATCACAGCAGTGAAATGACGCCAATGGAATACATTGCAAAAGTAGATCAAAAAGAATTATACGATCCTATTTTAAGTTTTCAGTTATCTAACGATTTTCAGGTAAAACGATTACTTAAAAAGTATTTACCGGAGGATCAAGAGTCTGTTGGTTACGCCACTCTACTTGAGTGGAATAACATTATGTATGAGCCAACCGACACGGTACTTGAGTCAACTAAATCGATAGTGCGCGTAGGTGCTGTGCAATGGCAAATGCGTTGTGTTGAATCGGTTGAAGAAATGCTAAAGCAGGTTGAATACTTTGTAGATACCGTATCTGACTACAAAAGTGACTTTATACTATTCCCTGAGTTTTTTAATGCGCCACTAATGGGGCTAGGAAATCAAAGTAATCAAACAGAAGCGATTCGCTATTTAGCGGAATACACCGAGACATTTAAAAACGCCATGTCGCGTATGGCAATAGAATACAACGCTAATATTATTACCGGCTCTATGCCACTTGCCGAAGATGATAAAATTTATAACGTAAGTTACCTATGCCATCGTAGCGGTAAAATAGACGAGCAACGTAAAATACACATAACCCCGCATGAGCAAAACGATTGGGTTATTCAAGGCGGCGATAAAATTGCCGTGTTTGATACCGATGCCGGTCGTGTAGGTATTCAAATTTGTTACGATGTAGAGTTTCCTGAGCTTTCACGCATATTGGCCAAACAAGGGTTAGATATTCTGTTTGTGCCATTTTGGACTGATACTAAAAACAGTTATTTACGTGTGCGCCACTGTGCACAAGCGCGTGCAATAGAAAACGAATGTTATGTGGTAATTGCAGGTTCGGTGGGTAATTTACCAGAGGTAGAGAGTCTTGATGTGCAGTACTCACAATCGGCGGTATTAACGCCATCGGACTTTTCGTTCCCGCACGATGCAACACTTAACGAAGCCACACCAAACACCGAAATGCTGCTATTTAGTGACCTTGATATGGATAAGCTTAAAATACTTCACAGCGAAGGCACAGTGCGTAATTTAAAAGATCGCCGCGAAGATTTATACGAAGTGATTGTTAAAAAGAGAGACGTTTAATGGCGTGGGTGTACTTAATTATTGCTGGGTTACTTGAAATTGGCTGGCCGATTGGCTTAAAAATTTCGCAAAACGCTGATACACGCTGGCAAGGCATAGCAATAGCGGTGGTATTCTTAGTCGCTAGTGGTTTTATGTTGTGGCTTGCACAAAGGCAAATATCAATGGGTACCTCATACGCCGTATGGACAGGTATTGGGGCCGCCGGTACGTTTTTAGTGGGAATATTTTTTTATAACGATGCAGCTACATTTGGTCGTATTGCGGGAGTATTAATGATTATTAGTGGTGTGATAACACTTAAAATAAGCTCTTAGAACCAGTTCTTAAAGCTATAAAAATTATAACAGCGCAGGTATAAAAGCCTGCGCTTTTTTATGCCCTTAATTCGGCAACATAACCAAAACAGCGGCAATGGCTATGAGTATTAAGCCAGCAGTATCTTGTTTCTTAAGTGGCTGCTTTAACCAAAGAACGGCAATTAGCATGGTAAAAAACACTTCAACCTGTCCAAGTGTTTTAACGTAAGCAACGTGCTGTAAGCTCATTGCACTAAACCAGCCAATAGAACCGACACAACTAAAAACACTAATTGCGGCTGTAGTACCTTTGTATTGCCACAGTTTACTAAGTGTTTGCGGCTCTTTTAATAATAAATAGCCCAGTAGTATTAGTGTTTGTAAGCTAATTACAAACAGCAAAACCCAAGCTGCTGAGTGAGGAAATAATAATCCTGAATTTAAGCTCGCTTCTCGTACCCACAGCGATGTAAGTGCAAAGCAAGTACCACAAGCCAGTCCTAGTAATGCTGTTTTAGCATTAAAGTGTTTAACGCTTGTTATGCCACTGAGTAGCAATACGGCAATAGCGCCAAAAAACACACCAAGCCAACCGAGCAAAGAAAGTGCCGAGCCAAAAAATAATACACCTAAAATGGCTGCTACTAACGCCTCGCTTTTGGCAAGACCAGCACCTACGGCGTAATTATTCATTTTAAATAACTTAACCATTAAACCAGTGGCAAGTATTTGCATCACACTTGCGCCTACAATAAATCCCCAAAAGGCATTATTAAACGTAGGCATGGCTGTATCTTGATATTGATACAAACCATATAAATACACCGCAGCAATAGGGCCTGCGATAATAAAGCGAGAGAGTGTTACGCCAGCCACACTCACATCGTTACTTAATTTACTTTGCAGGGCATTACGCCATGCTTGCATGAAGGCGGCTAAAAAAGTGAAAAATATCCAGGTCATGGTCGTCATCGTTAAAATGTAAGGCAGTAAAGTTAACAAGCTTTGTGAAGTAAAGCGATGCATTAACTATGATGTTGAATATTCATCATCTGCGATATTATGTCGCATGAGTTTGAGGATAAATTTAGCTATAGTAGGTCTGATGTTATTGTTAGCCGCCAGAGTTTGTCATAAAACGTATCTGGCGGCTTTTTTATTACGCTTATGCTAAATTATCCGAAACATCAAAAGGATAAATTATGACAACATTAGTTGTATGTGCATTACTTGCGGTATTAATGCCTTATTTTGCAAAAGTGCCGGTTGCTATAGCAATGGCAAAATTAGGTCGATACGACAATAAACACCCAAGGGCGCAACAAACAAAATTAACCGGCTTTGGTGCACGGGCGCTCGCTGCTCATCAAAACTGTTTTGAATCGCTTGCTGTTTTTGCTGTCGCTATTGCAGTTGTACTGGGCACTAACTCTGTAGGTGCAGTGACCGAAACGCTAGCGGTTACGCATATTGTGTCGCGTATTTTGTATTGCGTATTTTACTATATGAACCTAGATATAATTCGCTCATTAGTGTGGTTTATTGGTTTGGGTACAGCCATTGCCATGATTGTGGTGAGTTTGTAGGTTTATATTTTAAAACCACAAAGCAAGCAGCCTAAAAGGGCGCTTGCTTTGTAGTCTTGAACAACTCGTGGCGTTAATGCGATACTTTAATTCGCTCAATTAAATCGGTAGGCGCCACTTCACTATTAATCGCAAAATCTAGTTGTACAAGTACATCTTCAAAACCTGAATCAGATGCTTTATATTTCCATTTTGCTAGCGCCTCTTTCGCTGATTTATCAAAAATATCTTTAGGTTTAGATTGAATAACACTAATGTTTTTTGTTTTACCGTTTGCTGCAATATCGTATTTTAATACAACAGAGCCGCTGATCCCTTGTTGAGCTGCTTGTATTGGGTAAGCAGGTTCAATGCGTATTGTTGGTGAAATGTAATCCTCTTTAGTCATTGCTTCTGGTTGCTTTGCAATTGCTAAGCCGCTTAGCATGCTTGCGGCTACAAGTAATAAGCCACCTTTAGCAAACTTTGAACGCTCCCCGCTGTGTTTTATATTAATTAGTCGTTGTAACATGGTTTTTTTATCTCCGTAGTGTGAATAAGCCATAAGTCCTGTGGGCGCATTTGCCGCGCAGTTTATTAAGGCTTTGCTATATAAAATATGTTGTTGTGTGGTTTTATTGGCAAGTACCCGTTCATCACAAGTCAACTCTTGTAGTCGGCGCATGCTTGCGTAACAAAACCAAGCTAGTGGGTTAAACCAAAGTAAAATAGTAGGTAGTAATATAAGTGCGTTTGTTAGGTTGTCTTTGCGTTTTATGTGTACGTTTTCGTGCTCTAAAATAAGCGCTAATGTGGCTTTATCAAACTGGGTATTGTAGTTCCTCGGTAACACCAGCTTGCTGTTTAAAATACCGACCACCATTGGCGTGGCTACATGTTGGCTGGTATAAGTTTTAACATCAGCGGTAAGAGTGCCTTCAAATTGTGTTAACTCAGTTAACTGCAGGCTTTTAACAAAGCGGGTATGCGTAATAAAGCTAGCTATTAATAACCCAGCGGTAATAAGTACATACATGAGCGCCCAGCTAATACCTACCTCGTTTGTAAAAGATTGGTTAGGGGTGATTAAGTAATGGCTAATATTGCTATTTTGCAGTGGTTTAATCGCATTTGGTAAATTAGCAATCACCAATGCCGCAGGTAATAGCCATGCTAATTTATATACAAACCGCGAGCCAAGGGCTTTTAAACCAAATCGCTCGAGTAAAATAAAACCACAAAACAAAATGCTTAATAGTAATTGCTGCTCAATTAACCAATTAAAACCAGTTTGAATAACCATGTTAATCCCTTACTTTTGGTTTTTTTCCCAGTCATCTATAACTTTTTTAAGCTCGTTTATATCTTGCTGAGAAAGCTGCTCCGATTTAGCAAAGCCACTCACAAGTGGCGCAATACGCCCACTAAAAAATCGCTCAATAAAGTTTTGGCTTTCTTTTAGGGTGTAGTCGGCGCGCTCCATACAGGGAGTATAAATATATTGGCGACCTTCTTTTTCAAATGTAAGTGCGCCTTTTTTTACTAGTCGACCTAGCAGGGTTTTAATGGTTTTTTCGTGCCATTGCTTATCGTCGCTTAAGCGCTCAATTATTTGGCTCGCGGTGGCGGGGTAGTTAATCCAAAGTGCGTCGAGCACGTCAAACTCTGCTTTTGATAATTCAATCATTTTATCGCCTACAAGTGTAATCTTTAATTTAAGACTACACCTGTAATCTATTTTTGCAAGTTTATTTTTAACTTTTTGAGATATAGTTAAGTGACTTGGTATTAGATTTTTGAAATATCGGTTTTATTAATTTGTATATATTGGTTTTCAGGTAGGTTTAGCTTTGAAAGGGTGAGGTCACTAAATTGCACTCTAAATAAGTCAATTACTTTGTATCCGCAGTAATGCGCCATTTTACGTATTTGTCTGTTTAGCCCTTGTTTTAAAACAATACTAAACTGATTGCTGGCTATTTTATTTACCTCACAAGGCAGGGTTATGTGTTTATCAACGGGTACGCCTGCTGCCATTTTTTTACAAAAACCATCGTCTAAAGGCTTATTTACGGTGACTAAATAATGTTTAGGCTGGTGGAAGTCAGGATGTATTAGTTGATTACAAAAATCCCCATCGTTGGTCAAAATAAGCAAACCGCGAGAGTCTTTATCTAATCGACCAATAGGGTAAACGCGGGTGAGTGTGGGCAAATGGTGAATAAGGCTGGCAGGGTCATCAATATTTAATTTGCAGTCAATACCTACTGGTTTGTGGTACGCAAAATAAACTAAATCGGCAGCACCTTTAATTTCTTTTTCGTTCACTATTATTGTGTCTTGCTCATCAACGTGATCTATATGATTCGCTGGGCGATTATTTACAGTCACTACACCTTCATCAATTAAACGCGATGCCTGTTTACGAGAACAAATACCTGCATGGGCAATATATTTAGCGAGTCGGATTTTTGTGCTCATAACGTGTGACGCCAGCGGCTAATAAAAATTTGATCGTGATTATAGCAAAGCTGCGTATCGATAATGCTAAATATAAAAAGGTAAACATGATGGGTATTAAATTTTCACAGTTAAAAAAGCACGAACCGCTACAAAAAGTTATTGTTCACTCGTTAGATATGGCGCTTTATCAAGTATCAGTGATGATTAATAACGTTGAATATTATGTAACAGAAGACAGCGGTGAGTTTTTAAGAGCACTCAGCCCACTGCATGTACAAAAACGTTTTGAAAAAATAGCGTACGCACAGATGATGTTAAGGCAAACAAGCGCTTACGACGAAATGTGCGGCCAGCCGGATAAAACCAGCAGCAATATGCTTGAAGTACCTTATGGTAAAAATAATCTGTATTGATGGTATGAGTTTGCTAATATTCGCTTTTTAAGAAGCGCAATATGTACCAATTACAAGCAGATCACTCCGACGCATTAAGTTCTATACTACGCAGTAAAATAGTTGAATTTAACGCCGAGCATTTTGATGCGCAAAGGCTGCCATTAGGCTATAAATTTACTGATGAGCAGGGCGAGCTTGTTGCCGGTATTAGTGGGTGTGTGTTTGGAAACTGGCTGATGATTAGTTGGCTTTGGTGTAGCGATAGTGCGCGAGGTAAAGGGCTTGCAGATAAACTGCTAACGGCACTTGAACAAGCAGCTATTGAGCTAGGTGCTACAACTGCTCAGCTTGATACACTTGATTTTCAAGCAAAACCCTTTTACGAAAAGCGCGGTTATAGTGTTAAGTATCAACTTAATAATTACCCACGCTCAGGTACGCGTTACTTTATGGAAAAACCACTTTAATTTTTGCTGGCTATTTTGCTTTTAGTGGCTCGCCTTCAAAGGTAATACCTAAAAAAGGTGTTGCCTCTGGTGCTAACATAAACGTGCGAATGTTCATATGATCATCCCCTTTAGGGTTTTGCAGCACGTCTTCTCGGTAAAACTTACCAAAACAATCCAACGTATTTTGTTTACTTAAATCGTTTAATTTAGCAAATGCAAAAATTTTACACGAGCCATTGTTCTCACTCGCAGCGCTAAGTAATCCATGGTTATTAAAGCCACATGTAGTAAAGTCGTAATTTGCTTCTATCACGGCCATTGTATCGGTAAATTGAATGCTTTTTGGGTTTTCAGCAAGTGCTTTTAAATAGTTATTTAGTGTCATGTGTTACCTTTGGGTTTTTAATTATTTAGCGCTCAACTCTAGCTCATCTGTTTGCTGATTTATATTGAATTTAAATCGCGATAAAAAATTCATTCCTAGCAAACCTTGCCCACGGGTGTTTTCAATACTCAACACTTCAAAACCATAAATAATTTGCGAGCCCACTTTAAACGATTCAATTTGATAACGCTTTACAACAATTTGACCGTTAGCTGTGTTTACCGTTACATCACCTAAATACAAAGGTTGTGGCGAAATTTGCTCAATTATACTTGTGGGTAGTGAGGTTACGCTTGCGCCTGTATCAATCATTAGTTCGGTCGATAGATTGTTATTTATTTCGGTGTTTATTAAGTAATGCGCGCCGTAAGGCGTTAAAGCAACGAAGTCGTCTTGCGATTGTGCTTTATTGATCATCGCTTGCAGTGTTTGCACTTGGCTTTTTAGATTGTGCTGGTTTGGCATTCGATCAAGGGTTGCTTGTGCGCTAATTAAATCGCCTTGCTGATAGTAGGCATACGCAAGCGGATATAAAAACTGCGCGTTATCGCTTTTATAATCAAGCCAAATTTGTGTTTGCTCAATAATAGCTTGCCAATTTTGTTGCTCAGTTAATGTGTGTAATTCGTTTTGAGTGAGCGTATTTAAACGTGTATTTACATTACTTTGCTGATCAGCAGGCAGTAATGAATTAAGCTCAAATAAAGCAATAATGGCATTTTGTGTTTGCTCGCTATTTATTAAATACTCAACCTGTAAATTAAGTAACTCTACGTTATAAGGGCTGTTATTTAATAGCGCATTGAGAAATGACTCGCTGAGTAATAAATTGCTATTTAGCCATGTTTTAAGCTGCACTAGCCACGATGAATAAAGGTTTTTTGCGATTTCTGGATTGCTGTTTTTGAGTTGTTGATAGCTACTAAGTGCGGCTTCAAATTGGTGTTTTTTAAACTGCTGCTTTGCCGTATTTAATAGCGTATTTTGTTGTTTAGGCGATATGCTTTTTTCAGCACCTTGCGTTTTTTGTACTTTGGTTGGCGCGGGCTGCGGCCACAATAAATAAGCGTTAAGGCTAAGTGAGCCAATTAATAGCAAGGTAATTAGCTTGGTATAGTGGCTCATTGTGACCTCTTATTTAATGCAATTGGTATTATTTAATAAAGTGCGTTAAGGCATGAATATTGGCTATTTCAATATCAGCCAGCCCTTTATAAGCATAATTGGCGCCTTGATCGTTTAACCATACCGATTGGCAACCGGCATTATTTGCGCCTTGTACGTCGGTATCTAGGCTATCGCCAATATGTAAAATTTCACTTTTAGCAACGTTTAAGTGCTCGGCGGCTTTATCAAATAAGGTGCTGTGAGGTTTTGCTTTACCGTGCATACCGGCTTGTAACACGAGTTCAAATTTATTGTGTAAGTTAAAGCGTTCAATTTCAACATTACCATTAGTTATAGCAACCAGCGTAAAGTGCTGGGCTAAGTTATCTAGCAGCTTTAGTACGTCGTCGGTTACCACTATTTTACTGCGCGCATCGGCAAAGGCGTTGTAGGCAGCATCGGCATGGTACTCTACCTCTTGCTCGTTCAAATCTAGTTTAGCAAGGGCTAAGCGCAATGTATGTTGGCGCCATTTAGTGACGTTATCAGCAAGTTCAGGTAACTGTAATACGGCTTCATTGCGGCATTGTTGCCAGTATTTTTGGCCTTGGGCTAAGTAGCTAGGGAGCGCGTTTAAATAATCTTGCTGCGCTTTAACCGCTGCTTTTATAATGGGGTGATTGTTGTAAAGAGTGTCGTCTAAATCAAAGCTCATGACAGAAAATGGCTTAATAGCACGATTAAATCGGATCATATTTATTTACCTAATCAGTTCGTTTTTTTGCACGAGGGTGAGTGTTGTCGTACACCTTGGCTAAATGTTGAAAATCTAAATGCGTATACACTTGTGTAGCCGACAAACTGCTGTGCCCTAGTAATTCTTGCACAGCGCGTAAATCACCAGATGATTCTAAAATATGTGACGCAAACGAGTGGCGCAGCTTATGCGGATGAACCTGCGAGCTAATACCTTGTTTTATTCCCCACTCTTGCATGCGTAGGCGCACTTGGCGAATCGAAATACGGTTTTTTTGGCTACTTAAAAATACTGCTATTTCATCGGGCTTTGCAAACTGAGGGCGTATTGTGAGCCATTTTTTTAATGCGTCTAACGCTTTTTTGCCCACCGGAATTAATCGCTCCTTATTACCTTTACCACGCACTAAAATTTCACCATTGGCAGCGCTAATATCTTGCATGTTAGCGCCAACTAACTCGCTTATACGCAGCCCTGATGAATACATTAACTCCATCATTGCTTTATCTCTAATTGCGAGAGGTTCGTCGTCGGGTATTTCGAGCAAGCGTGCCATTTGATCTACATCGAGATTCTTAGGTAGGGGCTTTGCAAACTTAGGGCCTTTTATACCTATTGCCGGATTATGGTAATGCGATTGCTCGGCAATATTTTTTGCTTTTAAAAACTTATATAAGCTGCGAATACAACTGAGCTTTAAGCTAATTGTACGGCCACTTAATTGTTTTGATCGCAGTGCCATGCTGTAGCGGCGAATATGCTCGCCTTGTACGCCAAACCAGTCATCACATAGTTTGCTAAAATAGAGGGCTGCAAAGCCAAGTTGGCTTACGTATTGATTAACTGTGTGCGCTGAATATTGTTTTTCAAACTTTAAATAATCGCTAAATAGCATTATGGGTGTACGCCAGTGGTCGCTTAGCGCGGTAATATTAGGCGCATCGTCACTCATGCTAGTTTTTGTAACCGCAGGTGTAATGCGTTTATAAAGTCGAGCACAAACAGGTTATCTTGCGCGGGCTCAAAATGGTTTACGTTATTGCTACCAAACGCCAAAATAGCGATAGGGTGCTTGGTGTCGCCAATTAAATAAATAGCGACGGATTGTGTATCTTCACTAAATAATTGTTCGCGCTCTTGTTTATTAATTCGCCCTAAATAATGCCCAGAATGGGTAAGGCGATGCGCAATAAGCTCGTCGTACTCGGGATTGTATTTTACTAATTTGCAGTCGTTAACATCTTCACTTGAGCAGATTATATTGCGTAGATTATTTGCAAGAGTGTCAAAATCGTCATGATTCCAAAGCTGGCGATGACATTGGCTAAACAAACGATATACGAGCTCGTTTTGCGTTGCATGCTTGCTCATAGCATCTATTTGGCTTTTTAAAAGCGTGTTGTGCTCGCGTAATTGACGTTGCTGAATATGTACTAGTGACGTTGCACCTTGAGCTTGCTGTTGCAGCTCAAGTTGTGCGAGTAGCTCGGGGTGATGAACTAAAAAGTCAGGATGTTGCTGTAAGTAATTAATAATCTGCTCTGTACTTAGCTCGCTCATAGTGCTACTTGTCCGTCGAAAACATGCTCTGCGGGACCAGTCATGCGTACCGGGTGACCTTCACCACTCCAGCGCACTTGCAAAGTACCGCCCGGCAAATCTACTTGAACGGTTGTTGATAGTTTATTTTGCATATGACCAATCACCATCGCTGCACATGCACCTGTGCCACAGGCTAGGGTTTCGTTAACGCCGCGCTCCCACACTCTTAGCTTAATGTGTTCTTGCGATACAACCTGCATAAAGCCAATGTTCGCTTTTTGGGGAAAGCGTTCATGGTTTTCAAGTAATGGACCCAATATATCAACTTGCGCGGTGGTTACGTCGTCAACCTCTAGCACGCAATGCGGGTTACCCATAGATACCGCGCCACTAAATACAGTGTGTTCTTGCGTTCTAATAATATAAGTAAGCTCGCGTTTGCTGGCTTTTAACGGAATTTTACTTGGCTCAAAATTAGGATGGCCCATGTTAACAGTTACTTGACCGTCTTTTTCTATGTAGAGCGTTAAGTTGCCCGACTTAGTCGATACACTAATTTTGTGCTTGTTAGTAAGGCCTTTCATGCGTACAAAGCGGGCAAAACAGCGTGCGCCGTTACCGCATTGTTCTACTTCGGTACCATCGGCATTAAAAATTCGATAATGAAAGTCGAGATCAGGTGAATATGGTGCTTCAACCATCAGCAATTGGTCAAAGCCAATGCCAAAGTGGCGATCTGCCAGTTTTTTGATTTGGTCTCGCGACAAAAAAACATTTTGTGTAATGTTATCAATCACAACAAAGTCGTTACCTAAGCCGTGCATTTTGGAAAAATTAACTAACATAGCGCTCTAATTCGGTTTTGCTCTGTGCTAATCATGCCACAGAGCAGCTAGTAGACAAAAACGTTTATGGTAAAACTTTCTCACCTTGATAAAGGCTTTCAATAGTTTCGCGTTCACGAATAAGGTGATGCTGCTGACCATCTACCATAATTTCTGCAACACGCGGGCGCGAGTTGTAGTTTGAGCTCATTGTAAAGCCATATGCACCCGCACTTCGTTGTGCAAGTAAATCGCCTTGTTTGAGTGCAAGTTCGCGGTCTTTTCCTAAAAAGTCGCCGGTTTCGCACACCGGACCCACAATATCAAAGTTGTGAGTAGGTGTTTCGTCGTCGCGAACGGATACCGGAATAATTTTTTGCCACGCTTGATAAAGCGCAGGGCGAAGCATATCGTTCATACCAGCATCTACAATTGCAAAAAACTTGTCTTGGTTTTGTTTGATAAATTCAACTTGAGTGACCAAAATACCTGCGTTAGCTGCAATAGCGCGCCCTGGTTCAAAAATAAGTTCAAGATGTTTGTAGTTAGCTAAGCGTTCGGTAACTTGCGCTGCATATTCACTTGGGTGTGGTGGTTGCTCGTTGTCGTATGGCACACCTAAACCGCCGCCAATATCTAAATGAGTTAGCTCAATACCGTTAGTTTTTAGCTCATCAATAAGCGCCATTAATTTATCAAGGGCTTCTAAAAAAGGTCTAACTTGCGTTAATTGAGAGCCAATATGGCAATCGACACCAATTACTTTTAAACCAGGTAAAGCCGCTGCTTGTTGATAAACACTCACTGCTGTTTGAATATCAATACCAAATTTATTTTCTTTTAAACCGGTAGAAATATACGGATGTGTTTTTGCATCTATGTCTGGGTTTACGCGAATAGAAATAGGCGCTTCTAGGTTAAGCTCGCAAGCCACTTCAGAAATACGCTCAAGCTCAGACGCCGACTCTACATTAAAACATTTAATGCCCAGTTTTAATGCGTAAGCTATTTCGTCAGACGTTTTAGCCACGCCTGAAAAAACCACTTTAGAAGCATCGCCTCCCGCTTTAATTACACGCGCTAGTTCACCTTTAGATACAATATCGAAACCCGATCCTAAGCGCGCTAATATATTAAGTACGGCAATATTTGAGTTTGCTTTTACAGCGTAACATACCAAGCTTTTATGATTTTTAGTGGCGTTAGCAAATGCTAAGTAATGGCGCTCAAATGTAGCACGCGAGTATACATAACACGGCGTGCCGTATTGCTGCGCTATGCTTGCTACGCTGACGTCTTCGGCAAATAATTGGTTGTTTTTGTAGTTAAAATAATCCATTTATTGCTCCTGACTTTGCGATGCTTTAGCTTGCTCAGCGGTAGTGGCTGGTTTAGCTGTATTTTGAGGTTGGTTTTGCTCTGTTTGTTGCTCTGGTAAATATAACGGACCGCTTTGTCCGCAGCCAGCTAAGGCGCTTAACAGTACAGTGCTTATTAATAGTCTTTTTAATTGTAAGGTATGTGTCGCTTTCATTAGATTAATACGGTTGCTGGCTTTATAATCGCAGAGTAACAGAATATCTAAAAAATGCAGCTATTCGCGGATGATTTTATTCCTGTTACACTAGCTGCACATTTTTAAAGCTAATTTAAAGCTAAAACGTACCCAATATTAGGCGGCTCGCCTGCAAAGGAAATAACAATGACTGAACACGAATATCACCAATTAGCCGAAGCTCTTATGTTCACTATTGAAGAGCAGGTTGATGATTGCGAAGCTGATTTAGATTATGAATCGGCACAAGGTATTTTAGAAATTATTTTTCCTGATAAAAGTAAAATAGTGATCAATAAGCAAGCACCTCTTCACCAAGTATGGGTTGCGACTAAGTTTAACGGACATCATTTTGAAATGCGTGATGGGTTATGGATTGATAACCGCTCTGGCGCTGAATTTTGGGCGTTTATAAATGAAGCCTCAACTCGCCAAGCAGGCCAAGAAGTTAAGTGGCAATCATCACTATGAGTTTAGAATTTGTAGAATATGCAGCCCAAAGTGAACACAAAGCAACGGTTATTTGGTTACATGGTTTAGGTGACTCTGGGGATGGTTTTGCGCCAGTAGCCCCACAGCTAAATTTACCAAGCGAGCTTGGTATACGGTTTATTTTTCCGCATGCGCCAGTGCAACCGGTCACCATAAATGGTGGCATGGAAATGCGCTCTTGGTACGATATTAAGTCTATAGAATTAGATAAGCGTGCCGATGAACAAGGCGTAAGAGATTCTGCTGCAAAGGTAGAAGAGTTAATTAATAAAGAAATTGCTAATGGCATTCCTGCTAATAAAATAATTTTAGCTGGTTTTTCTCAAGGTGGTGTTGTGTCTTTGCATTTAGCGCCGCGCTTTGAGCAAAAGCTTGGGGGTGTTATGGCGCTTTCTACTTATATGTGTGTGCCACACAAATTTGCTGATGAAGCAAAACATACTGATTTAAACGTATTTATGGCTCATGGTAGCCAAGATAACGTTGTACCGCACAGTGCGGGTAGAAATGCGTTTGAAGTATTAACAGCACATAACATGGATGTAAGCTGGCAAGAATATCCAATGGCTCATCAAGTTTGCGCAGAAGAATTGCAAGCTATTCGCCAATGGTTAATTGCTCGTTTAAGCTAATTTTGGAACCGCTGAGGTCAATATGAGTCAAAAAATAGTTATAAAAGCAAATGTTAAACGCGAATTACAACAGAGCGTACCAACGGTAAGCTACGAGTGGAATTGGCGTCGTATTGTGAGTATTGCTATGTTGGTATTAATGACCTCTGCAGCAGTTGTTTATGGCTTAACCACCTCTGTTAATGCAGATCAAGGTGAGCACCCAAATGAGCAGGAACAATTCTTAAATTTCAGCAGTAACGCTGAAAACCAAACAAGCGATGAGGTAATGGATGTTGAGCCTCAATCATCAGTAAATAATACCCCTGCTGAGTCTGTAGAGGTAACTCAAGCGAGTATTGAACCTTTGTTAGCTGAGCAAAATGAGACTCAACTAAGCATTTCAAGTAATACACCTGCCGAAGTAGACCTTGTAAATAATCCCCCGGCTTTGTTGGCTAACAACAATATTGTTACTGATCAAAGCGAAAGTATTAATACAGAGTTAAACTCAAACCTTGATAATGATGAGCAAGAAGAAACCGCAGAAGCCCAAAACGTAACTGAGCCTGCAAGTCAAAGTGACTTACTTTTAGAGTTAGAAAGTGATGATGGCGCATTGAGTGGCACTGAAGGTTTTTCCTCTACAGCACATGTGGCAAGTGTGGCATTGGGGGCGCAAATAGACACGGGTAAAATTAGTCGCGCGGTACTTACTCGTAAAGTAAGTAAGCGTGAGCCTACTAATGTGTTTGCTGCTGATATTAGGTTAAGCCAGTTTGAGGAAGGGTTATCGTTTTTTAGCGAGATTAAAAACCTTCAAGGCCAGCAAGTTAAGCATGTTTGGTCGTTTGAAGGTGAAACGATGGCTGAAATTACACTTAATGTTACTTCGCCTCGTTACAGAACGTACTCAACAAAAAATATAATGAACACACAAACAGGTCATTGGCGTGTTGATGTAGTTGATGAGCAAGGTAATTTAATTGCCCAAAAAGAATTTAGAATTTTAGCTGACTAAAACTGGCTAAACGCAGTAATTAATTGGATACCCCTATGACAGAAAAAACAAAATTAGTACGCATCGCAACGCGCAAAAGCGCTTTAGCACTTTGGCAGGCCGAATTTGTAAAAGCAGAGCTTGAGCGTTTTCATGCAGATGTGCGCGTAGAATTAGTCCCAATGTCGACACAAGGGGATATAATTTTAGATACGCCATTGGCCAAAATTGGCGGTAAAGGCTTATTTGTTAAAGAACTAGAGCAAGCCATGCTAGATGGCCGAGCTGATATTGCCGTACATTCTATGAAAGATGTGCCAGTAGAGTTTCCTCAAGGGCTAGCACTGCATACTATTTGTGAGCGTGAGGATCCACGCGATGCGTTTGTATCAAACAATTTTGCAAATTTAAGTGCCCTACCACAAGGCTCTATTGTGGGCACTTCGAGCCTACGCCGCCAGTGCCAAATTAAGGCACTTCGCCCTGATTTAGATATTCGTGATTTACGCGGCAATGTAAATACGCGTTTAGGTAAATTAGATGACGGCCAATATGATGCTATTATTTTAGCGGCTGCAGGGCTTATTCGTTTAGAAATGGAGTCGCGTATTGCTGACTACATTGAGCCAGAAGTGTCATTACCAGCAAATGGTCAAGGCGCTGTAGGTATTGAATGTCGTATTGATGATGAAGTAACCAAAGCATTACTTGCACCACTTGAGCATACACAAACACGTATTCGCGTAAACGCAGAGCGTTCGATGAATCGCTATTTAGAAGGTGGTTGCCAAGTTCCTATTGGTGCTTATGCATTGGTTGATGGCGAACAAGTGCATTTACGTGGTTTAGTTGGTGCTGTTGATGGCAGCGAAATTTTACGTGACGAAGTAACAGGCCATGTAAATGACGCAGAAAAACTAGGTATTGAGCTTGCTAAAAAATTACTAGCTCAAGGTGCAGACAAAATACTAGCTGAAGTTTATAGAGACGCATAAATGACACATATTCTGATAACTCGGCCCGAAGGAAAAGGCGCAGCCCTTGCACAGCAACTTGAGCAAGCGGGTTATCAGGCGTCTTTATTTCCGGTATTAAAAATAACGCATTTAACACCCTCCAGCACTGAGCTTAGTCCACTATTAAATGCAGATAAAATAATATTTATATCGCAAGATGCAGTCAGTGCACTTTCGCAATTAAAACCAGATATAAATACCAAAGCGCAGTTTTATGCGGTTGGACAACAAACAGCCGATGTTATATATGAGCAATTTGGTGTGCGCGCAGCAGTACCAAAGCAGTATGATTCAGAAGGGTTACTTGCGCTTAAATCACTCGCCGAGGTGGATGGCTGTAATATAGTATTAGTTAAGGGCCAAGGTGGCCGCCCTGAGTTAGCTAAAACGCTCAAAGAGCGCGGTGCTTTTTTGAATAATTGTGTTGTGTACAAACGTGAACCGACAGAGAGTATTACCTCTAACTGGACAGACCACTGGAAAAGCCAGAATGTACACGGTATAGTCATAACAAGTAATGCAGCAGTTGATGCTATATTTAAAAGCCTTACTGCAGACCAACTACAATGGTTACAACAGTGCCGATTTTATGTTGCTAGCGAGCGTATAGCCGCTTATTTAAAGCTGCAACAGGTAAGTTCGGCTAATATACACATTGCAGCAGGGGCTAGCGATAATGCTATGTTTACCTGCATAAATCAGCAAGGTAGCAACATGAGCGAACAGTCAAAGCCAGTAACGGCAGAAAAAGCCACACCAACAATAGCTAACACGACCTCTGCTAAATCAACTAAGCAAGAGCCTACAGCTACAAAAAATACGGCAGACAAAAGTAAACAAAAAATAAGTAAGGTTGCAGTACTTG
The DNA here is from genome assembly GCF_014164115.1 of Pseudoalteromonas sp. SG45-2. NCBI lineage: Bacteria > Pseudomonadati > Pseudomonadota > Gammaproteobacteria > Alteromonadales > Pseudoalteromonadaceae > Pseudoalteromonas > Pseudoalteromonas sp. SG45-2. The sequence goes on along the minus strand of NZ_JACJEO010000026.1, from coordinate 29,350 downwards.
CGCTTCTTATTTCGTTAATTGTGGCCTCTGGTGTTGGATACGAGTTTTATCAAAAATTAAATGCTGGTAAGGCGCAAAACCTAGCCGTTAATGAGTTAAGCGAGCAAAATAAGTTACTCACCCAGGAGCTGCAAGCACTTAAATCGGCGCAATCTAATTTGCAACAAGCGCTGTTTAATAGTGAAGAAAAAGTTGCCGCAGCCCTAAATGAAAGTGCAGTTCAAAATCAGCAAGAACTAAAAGCGGCTTTGCAAAAGGCGCAGCAACAAGGCTCATCGTTAAACCCGCAAGAAGTAACCAGCTTACAGCGTATGGCTGAGTTTAAACTATGGGCTGAAAAAGACTACCAAGGCACTAGTGCTGTTTTAAAGCGCTTAGATGGATTACTTAGTGAACATCCAGGAACAGTTGAAGTTCGCCAAGCGATTATGCAAGATATACAAACACTTGATAGCCTTAAACCTGTTGCAACAGAGGCTATTTATTTACAGCTAAACAGTGTACTAAGCAGTATTGACGACTTAGTTTTTAATGCGGTTAATTTACCAGAAGAAGCAGCTGCAATAGATGAAAATGCTTTAAGTGGTGACGTGAGTGATTGGCAGCAAAACTTGAGTAATAGCTGGAATAAAATTGTGGATAGCTTTATTACTATTCGTCAGCACGAAGGTGTTTCCATTGAGCCATTACTTACGGATCAAGAGCGCCATTTAATAAATCAACGAATCAAGCTTAATATAACTCAGGCACAAGATGCACTTATGAGTAAGCAGGCGAGTATTTTCTTTAGCGCCTTAAGTGAAGCAAAACGTTTAGTTGGTGAGTACTTTAAGCAAGACGATGATACAACTAAAACGGTACTTAAAGCGTTGTCTAAACTTGAAAAAGAGCAGCTTAACTTTAATCCAAAAGTAACCTTAAACAGTACACAAAAGGTTAAGGAGTGGGCGCAATGATAGGGCTAATTATTTTAATTGTAGCTATTGTTGTTGTACTAGCGGTTACTCCATTCGTTCTAGATGAAAAAGGTTATGTACTTATTTCATTTAACAATACGACGATAGAAGGCACGATAGTATCGTTTTGTATAATGGCAGTCATTACCGCTGTTGTTTTATATTTAACATATAAGTTAATTCGTTATTTATTATCGATTTATCATAATACTAAGCATGGCTTTTTTGCACGTAGCCAAGAGCGCAAACAAGCAGCTATTGAGCAGGCTCTTTGGAGTGCTATTAATGATGATTACGAGCACGTAGAACAGGCTTTATCGGGTAATAGCGTACCAGATAAGTTTGAAGATATTCGCTTAGCATTACTTGCAAAAGCAGCGCTTGCTAATAATCAAACAGATAAAGCACTTGAGCGTTTATTTGAAATAAGCCCAGAGCATCAATTAAAAGTAGCAAAGCTATGGTTGGCAAGTGGCGATAGTAGCGCGATTGAATCACAAATGCGTATTAGCGCAGAAGCTAAAAAAGCCACCGCACTTGAGTTAAAACTTTATGCAGAAGTATTAGTACAGCAACAACACTTTAGTGCGCTGGAAGACTTTTTGCCGCGTTTACTGCGCAAAAAAGCACTTACTGATGCACAGTGGACGCAGTTATTTAGTGCTTATTTTAGTGCGTTAGATGCAGACAAGCTGAGTGAAAAATATAAACAGCTGCCTAAAAAGCTGCAAGCTCATGCCCACACCGCATATTTAATGCAAATGGCGCAAGCAGGTCAATTGGCTGTTATTGAAAGTGACTTAATTAAAATGGTTAAGCACAATGAGCAACACTTAGAGCTTGCCAATATATTAAGTAAAGCAACAGCAGCCGATGCAGCTAAGTTGCAAATAAGCATTCAAGAACGGCTTAAGAAGGATGATTCAAATAATTCACTATTACTTGCGCTAGCTTGCCTTGCTAATGCTAAGGGTGATTATGACTTAGCAGCTAGAATTTTTGATAAAGCACTGAATAGTGAAAATAAAAAACAGTTCTCTGAACAAGCTGTGTTGAGTTATAAAAATAGTGCACAGGCAGAAAAGGCGCTCGTTTTATATCAATAAATGACTACACTATAATTACATAGCATTTTTTGTAGTTCAGGAGCACAAGCTTTGAGACAGTTTTTAATATTAACCCTTAGCTTGGCTTGTGCTTACTTCTTTACAGGATACTTTAGCAACTCACTTCTTTCTGTAGATGGCTATGCGGTCGCCTCCTGGCCGCCCTCAGGAATTGCTTTAGCGAGCTTTTTAATTTGGGGACGTAAGTCATTTATTGGCCTTATTATTGGGGCTTTTTGTACTAACTTAATTCACCTTGAACGCACCGTAGATATTTTTCATTTTATTGTGCTTTTACAAGCTATAGGCATTACTTTAGCCTCTGTTTTACAGGCTTGGATTGGCCGACAAATTATAGTGAATGTTATAAAAGCGCCGTTGGATTTATCTTCTTTAAAACACAGTGTTCAAAGCTTAATAGTAGCGGGGCCAATATGTTGTGTTATTGCTGCAGGTGTAGGAACAAGTTTATTAGCATTGAATAATGTGATTCCGACCAATGCTATTTTTGATAACTTTATAGCATGGTGGATTGGCGACAGTATTGGCGTACTTATATTTACACCTTTAGTACTCGCCGCTTTTAATTACACACAAGTACGCCACCGTATGCTGGTAATTTTACCCTCGCTATTAATTTACATACTGATCAGCGTTAGTTTTTATGGCGCTGCTAGTGTTAAAAAAGAAAAAGATATTCAAAAGCAAGAAGCCAAAATACTTTCTGTGCAAAATGCTATAAGCCAAAAGCTCGATGGTATTACTGCTCATTTAGGCTTATTAGCTACATATTTTGCTAGTAGTAGTGACGTGGATTTTAAAGAGTTTAAACAATTTACTTCAAAGCAGTTGGGCTACAGCCAAGAAATTCTGGCTTTTGAATGGATACCTTATATACCAGCAAATAAACTCGCAGATTTTGAAACACATGAAAATCCAGCCACAGGCAAACCTCTATATATAAAAGAAAAGTCACTAGATGGAGCTTGGCAACCAGCAGGTACGCGTAGTAATTACTTTCCAGTAAAGTACGTATATCCCTTAAAAGGTAATGAAGATGTTTTAGGGTTTGATTTAGCTTCTAGTAAAGTAAGAGGTGCAGCGCTTAGCAAAGCGAAAGAGCTTAATGAACTTGCACTAAGTGAGCCAATTAACTTGGTCCAAAATACAGCCGAACACGGTGTGCTTTTTTTATATCCTGTTTTTAGAGAGTCCTCTACCGAAGATGATTTTCAAGGCTTTGTGGCAGCGATAGTCAGTCTGAAACGCTTATCGCAAACACTATTATTTGATCACAACAACTCAATTTCAGCTAGTTTTTTTGATACAACGGTACCAGGGAAAAAGCAGGCAATTTATATTGCAGATACCGCTAATTCGCAAGCGCTATTTAAAGAATATCAATTGTTGATTGGCAAACGTATGTGGCAGGTTGAGTTATATGAGCCAATAGTTAGAACGTCTTGGTTAGTATATTGGCTTGCACAAATAGTAGGTATGTTGTTTGTGTGGTTACTGATTACATTTTTGATTTCAGTTACAGGTACAAACATACAAATTCGCGAACAAGTGGCCAAGCAAACACATACATTACGCAAAGAAAAACAAAAAGCAGATGAAGCGAGTCATATTAAAGGACAGTTTTTAGCAAACATGAGTCACGAAGTCCGCACCCCTATTAACGGTATAAAAGGGCTGCATTATTTAGCGCTGCAACAGAATGATTGGCAACAAGCTAGAAGTTACATTGAACAAGCAGATGGAGCACTGGGTGTTTTACTGCGGGTATTAAACGATGTGCTCGACTTTTCAAAAATGGAAGCAGGCAAGCTAGACTTAATGCAAGAGCCTATTAACGTAGCGAGTTTAGCGGATGAAATGCTTAATTTACTTCAGTTTGAAGCTGACATTAAATCAATAAAGTTAAGTCTCGATTTTGATAAAACATCAAATTTGGTCATTAATACCGATCCAATCCGCTTAAAACAAGTGCTGCTGAATCTGCTCAATAATGCGGTTAAATTTACAGGGGAAGGTGAGATCACTCTGAAAATTTGGCAGTCGAAAAAAATGACTTACTTTAGTATTAACGATACGGGTATTGGTATTAGTAGCGAAGCACAAAAACAATTGTTTAAACCGTTTGCGCAAGCCGATAGCTCAACCTCACGTCAATATGGTGGTACAGGCTTAGGGTTAAGTATTTGCAGAAAGCTGGTTGAGTTAATGGGTGGTGCAATTGATTTAGTCAGTTATGAAGGCAAAGGTTCTACATTTACATTTAGTTTGCCGCTTATATCGCCTTTACCAAAGGCAGGGCAAATTCAGCAGCAATACAACGAAATAGACGTAAGTACATTATCATTTACAGGCTATAAATTACTTTTAGTAGAAGATAATCCACTTAATCAGCATGTTGCTAATGCTATTTTAAAAACGAAAGGCTGTATTGCCGACATTGCTAACGATGGTTTTGAAGCCATAGAAAAGCTAGCCGAAAATAGCTACGACATTGTGCTTATGGATATTCAAATGCCAAAAATGGATGGACTCAAAGCAACAAAAGTAATTCGTCGTGATTTAGAGTTAATTGATTTACCCATAATAGGGCTATCGGCGAACGCCCATGACGATGACGTTAAAAAGGCACTAGCCTGTGGAATGAATGGCTATATTACCAAACCTATTGATGCAAATACGCTTTTTAAAACTCTTTGGCATCACTTATCAGGAAAATAGGCTATATCATTTTTTTGCACAAAAAGCAGACATATGACCGCTAAAACTTACCGCAAATCATATAGACTTGAAATATAACTGTATCTGCGTATCATGCGCGCAAATTTAACTAAACTGGGTTGCTATTATGATCAATAGAAAATTACCTTTGCTAGATATTCACCGCCATTTAGACGGTAATGTACGTGCGCAAACCATATTAGAACTTGGTCGACAGTTTAATATAGAGCTACCTGCAGATAACGTTGAAGCATTAATCCCTCATGTTCAAGTTATTGATCCTGAACCAAACCTCATGGCTTTTTTACAAAAGTTAGATTGGGGAGTTACTGTGCTTGGCGACTACGATGCGTGTAGACGTATCGCAATTGAAAACATTGAAGATGCACAAGCACAAGGTCTTGATTATGTGGAGCTTCGATTCAGCCCTTACTACATGGCACAAAGCCAAGGTTTACACCCAGAAGGCGTTGTAGAGGCAGTTGTTGATGGTATTAAATCAGCAACAAAGGGCGCAAATATAAAAGCTAACTTGATTGGTATTTTATCGCGTACTTATGGCGTAAAAACGTGTCAAAAAGAGCTTGATGCATTACTCGCATTTAAAAATGATTTAGTCGCTGTTGATTTAGCCGGTGACGAAATTGGCTTCCCGGGTGAGTTGTTTGTAGAGCACTTTAAACAAGTACGAAATGCGTATTTAGCTTCGACTGTCCATGCTGGAGAAGCACTTGGTGCTCCAAGTATTTGGCAAGCAATTAATGAGTTGGGTGCGAGCAGAATAGGGCATGGCGTTAAAGCAATTGAAGATCCAAAACTAATGGATTATTTACGCGATAACCGTATTGGTATTGAGTCATGCTTAACAAGTAATATTCAAACCAGTACAGTAAACGATTTAACTAAGCACCCACTTAAACAGTTTTTAGATCATGGTATTTTAGCGTGTATTAATACTGATGATCCTGCGGTTGAAGGTATTGAAATTGAGTATGAATATACCGTTGCTGCACCTAAAGCAGGCTTGTCTCAAGCTGATATGGAAAAAGCCCAAAAAAATGCGTTAGAAATAGCATTTTTAAGCGATGGCGATAAAAAAGAACTTTTAGCACTCGTTAGCGCACGTTAATTTAAGAGCATTAAAAATGCCGCTTTATATAAGCGGCATTTTTGTATCTGCAATTTAATGTGTTTGGCAGCTTATGTAATTATCGTAAAGCGCTTTAAGTACGTCTGCTCGGCTGATCATACCGATTACTTTAACACCCTCTACAACAGGGTAGTTTTTTGGTTTACCAGGCTGCATCTGCTGTGCAAGCTCAATAATGTTGGTATCGCCGCTAACGGTCACTACCTCTGTTTGCATAAGCTGCGAGACTTTAACCATCCCATCACAAAAATAACTGCTTTGCGTAAGTGGTTTTAACAGCTCTTGCTCTGATATAAATCCAACTAAGTATTTATCTTTATCAAATACTGGTGCGCCAAGTAGTTTAAATTTTTGTAGTTCTGCTATGGCTGTCGTCATTTCTGTATCTGGTGTGATATATGGCAACTTGCGTTGCATAAAATCTTTTACTTTTGTATTTAGCATTTGGGTCTCTCCCGCTGATGTTCTATACAAAGTATGGTTTATAGATAGGGATTTAGGAAATTGTTTATATTGATGGAGTTGATAGGTTTTAACTATTAAATATTTGTTGTTATAAAAATAAAGGCACCGATTAGGTGCCTTTATTCATAACTGAAAGTAAATTTCAATTATTTGATAAATGCGAATGCATCTGCGTACATGTTTTCACGAATTGCACCATGAGTAATAAAGTCATCACGGACAATACCTATCATGTCAAAACGACCTGCCATATAAATATCGTATGGTTCTAGTGACACAATATCTTGCATTACTGCTTTGTGTACGTAGCCAGTGTGTCCTTGCCAATTAGCAGATGGATTTTCTACTACAGGAATAAACTTAAAGTTCTCATGGCTATCTGCCCATGTTTGCATTTCTGTATGTGCATATAAAGCAGATTCTTCTTTTACGCCCCAGTAAAACAATACAGGGCGCTCGCATTTTATTTCAGCTAAATGATCAGCCATTGATTTTGCGTATGAAAAACCAGTACCACCGGCGAGTAAAATAATAGGGCGCTCACATTGCAGGCGCAACTGTGAAATACCCAAGCCAGCTTCAATGTCTACTAACTGCCCTGTGGTATGGGCGTTTCGTAAATGCTCTAACGATTGCATTGCATACGAATCGGCACCTGAGGCGCCAATATGCAGTTCTATTGCATCGCACTGTGAAGGGCGACTAGCTATAGAAAAAGCACGTTTGTCTTTTTCGCCTAATACGAGTTGCATGTATTGGCCAGCTTCAAAGGTCACAGGTTGTTGTGGCTTTAAAATTACTTTATGAACAAATTCTGTAAGTGGGCTGATAGCTACAACTTCAGCTTTTAATGTTTGCATTTTTTACCTTTTAGCAGCGCTTGTAACAGCAGATACGCAATCGAATAGCTAGATTCTAGCATATCTGCAGGGTTATTTTATAGCCTGATATGTACTTACATATAAACACTTAAACAATATTAAGGCTTTCCCAAATATCATCTACGCGGTCTTTGGTGTCTTTATCCATAACAATAGGCTCGCCCCATTCGCGGGTGGTTTCGCCAGGCCATTTATTGGTAGCATCCATTCCCATTTTTGAACCAAGACCTGAGACTGGTGATGCAAAATCGAGATAATCAATAGGTGTGTTTTCTATTAATGTTGTATCACGCGCTGGATCCATTCGGGTTGTTATAGCCCAAATAACATCTTCCCAATCGCGGGCGTTAACATCGTCATCGCAGACGATTACAAATTTGGTGTACATAAACTGACGTAAGAACGACCAAACTCCCATCATCACGCGCTTCGCATGGCCTGGATATTGTTTTTTCATTGTTACAATCGCCATACGATATGAGCACCCTTCAGGCGGAAGGTAAAAGTCGACAATTTCAGGGAATTGCTTTTGTAGTATCGGCACAAACACTTCATTAAGTGCCACACCTAAAATAGCAGGCTCATCAGGCGGACGGCCAGTAAATGTGCTGTGATAAATAGGTTCTTTACGATGCGTTAAATGAGTGACCGTCATTACTGGAAAGTCATCGACTTCATTATAGTAACCGGTATGGTCACCATAAGGGCCTTCTGGCGCCATTTCACCAGGCATTATGTAACCTTCAAGTACTATTTCTGCACTGGCAGGGACTTGTAGGTCATTTGAAATAGATTTTACAACTTCGGTTCTGCTGCCACGTAATAAGCCAGCGAATGCATATTCGCTTAGAGTGTCAGGTACAGGCGTTACGGCACCTAATATAGTGGCAGGATCGGCACCTAATGCTACCGATACAGGGTAGGGTTGCCCTGGGTTTTCTTTACACCATTCTTGAAAATCAAGCGCGCCACCACGATGTGACAACCAGCGCATAATTATTTTATTTTTGCCTAATAATTGCTGGCGATAAATACCTAAATTTTGGCGCTTTTTATAAGGCCCTTTAGTAACGGTAAGGCCCCAAGTAATTAATGGTGCTGCATCACCTGGCCAGCAATGCTGAATAGGTAATTTAGTTAAATCTACATCATCACCTTCTAAAACTACTTGTTGGCAAGGCGCTTTTTTAACTTCTTTTGCAGGCATATTAAGCACTTGCTTAAAAATAGGTATAGCGCCTAGTGCTTCTTTAATACCCTTTGGTGGATCAGGTTCTTTTAAAAAAGCGAGTAGCTTACCCACTTCGCGAAGCTCGCTAACATCTGTTTGGCCCATGCCCATTGCTACGCGTTTTGGTGTACCAAATAAGTTGGTAAGCACCGGCATATCGTAGCCTTTTGGGTTTTCAAATAATAACGCAGGGCCTTTTGCACGCAATGTGCGATCAGATATTTCGGTCATTTCAAGATACGGGTCGATTTCTTGGGTGATACGTTTAAGTTCGCCTTTTTTTTCAAGCAAATCGATAAAATCACGTAGATCTTTATATTTCATTGTGGGCCGCTATTAAGCAAAAGAGTTAAAGTATTATACCCATTTCATGCAAGGCAAGTCATTACTTGCACTTAAAACTTAAAGCGCTCTACGGCACTCGTTAAAGAGTGTGCAAGTTGGTTTACGTCTTCACTTTCGCTTGCTAGGGTTGTCGCGTTTTGGGCATTCAAGGTTGCTTGCTCTGTCACCTTTGCCATTATTTGTTGAATGTCGCCACTGTTAGTCAATTGCTCATGTGATGCATGAGCAATTTGCTCACTCATCTGATTAACAGACAACAATGTGCTTTTAATACGCTCTACGGCTTTATTTAGTTCAGTGCTGTTTTTAACACATTGCTTGGCTTGGTGTTGGCCATCAGTAATGTGTTCTTGAGTTGTTTTAGTGTGTTGTTGCAATGTTTGGATCATGGTGTTTATTTCGCTAGTCGAGGTTTGTGTACGTGCAGCTAATGATCGAACCTCATCAGCAACTACAGCAAACCCGCGTCCGTTTTCACCCGCTCGCGCTGCTTCAATTGCAGCATTAAGTGCAAGTAAGTTAGTCTGCTCGGCAATGCTACTAATTGTTTCAACAATGGCTTCAATTAGCTGAGTGTACTGTGCGAGCTCTTCTGTGCTGCCTACTGCTTTATCAAGACGCTGCAATAAAGTTTCTATACTTAGACTATTTTGATTAGCAATCTCGTTTACATCATTTGCAAATTGCGATGCGTTTGTTATTTCACTTGATGTTTTATCTGCTTGTTCATAAACCGCTTGTGAGTTGATTAGCATATTGTGTGCAAGCGATGTTGCCTGCGCGCTTCGCTCTAACTGCTGTTGTGCAACAACCGTCATTTGCTGACCTTTTTCACTGGTTTTAATAGCGCTGCTGTCTAGTTCGTGGGCGTCGCTACTAATTGCACCAATTAGGTTAGTAAGGTCTTCACTGAGTTTATTTATGTTATTTAGCAAAGTACCAAATTCATCCTTACTACGTGGGTGGCTTCGCTTTGATAAATCACCTGAGGCGATTCGGGCTAAATCGCGGTTTACTTTTTTAAGCGGTTTTAGCATTGCGCGAGTTGTAAAAATAGAGATAGCGATAATCAATATAATTAAAACAATCGTAATAATTACTACAGAACTAATCCCTGTATTTATGGCGGCCTTTGCATTAGTTTGTAAGGCATTAAAGCGCTCATCAGCCAATTTATTAAGTTCAATAAGCTGATCTTCTGTTGTTATAAATTGCTGTTGAAAGTGTTCAAAATTTTGAGCCGCAGCAATAGTACTTTTGAGTACTTTATTTTGTTGGGCATAAATTCCTGTATCGTTGTTAAGTAACTCTCTTAATTGATTAAACTTAGCCGTTAAATTTTTAGCATTAAACGCATTATTAAAAGGTAGCGCTTGTTGCTCTAAATAGGTGAAATTAGGTTGGATGTTATCTAGTAGAAATAGAGTATCTTGCTGATGGCTATTTAAATCATTGATACTTGTAGTTTGAGTAATGCTTTTTATATTATTACTTAAGTTAAACAATAAATCGTCTATACGGGTCGCTGTTCCAAACATAGCATTAAGTAACGCCTGCTGTTTTACAGGCACTTCTAAAAGTTCTATATCAAGTAAGTTAGAACTTAAATTGTAAAGTTGCTCGTTAAACGTTGCTGATAATTCTATGGTGGAATTTTGCGCTACAAACTTACGCTCTTTAGCGCTAAACATTGCGACACTTACTTCAGTCAGTTGCTCGAAACCTGCGTTGGTACTGGTGAGTAAATTTTGCATTGTTATTTGTTGATTTAGTTGAGTGCTTAACGAATTGAGCATATCGCTAAATTGTTGTTGCTCAACTTGCGCCTGTTTTTTATTCTGTTGAAGTAAATCAAGGTTTGCTTGGCTGTAAGCTAAGGCGTTAAATTTGGTAATAGACAGTAATGATAGCCTTAAATCTTTGCTGAACTGTTGTACCGGAACCGCTAATTTTTCGGTTCGGGTATTGTTAACGCTAATTTTGTTTAATGACCAATAAAAAAATACACTACTTGTTAGCACCAATATGCCAATGGCTGTAAAGGCTAAAATTATTTTATGTTTGATCGCAATTGAACGCATAACTTCATCACAATAATGGGTCTTTAATTATTGTAGCATTATTGTAATTTATTGGTTGTTTTTATGTTAGGCCTTGGTGCACTGTCTTTTTTTACCTGCAATGATTAACATGGCTTCATTGCCCTTACCCCAAAACAGTACCTCTTCATTTATATATTTATTCCCTGAGGCACTTTTTTCGTGATTAAGTACATGCACTTTATTGTTAAAGATAAGTTCGGCTTCAGAATTGTTAATGATGTTGAGTTTTACGCTCTCATCATCGCATTGGTAAGCAGTACTGGTTTTTAAATCACTACAAGCGGTTAAGCTTAGTAAAATAGCGATTAATGCTAAATATACTTTCATTTTTCCTCCCATCTTCTTTAAGCGTTAGTTAAAACATAGGGCAAAATTTTAATCTAATGTAAGAATAACAAAGCAAAATTAACCGTTGGTGAAAGTAGCGCTTTAAGTTATGTTTATAGCAATATTTTTTGAGCTCGGAAGCTTTATGGCAGGTACTAACCTTTTAACGTTATTAGATGATATAACCACTTTACTTGATGACATTGCGACAATGAGTAAGGTTGCAACAAAAAAAACAGCGGGTGTATTAGGCGATGACTTAGCGCTCAATGCACAGCAGGTTACAGGTGTAGCAGCAGAGCGTGAATTACCGGTTGTTTGGGCTGTGGCAAAGGGCTCATTTTTAAATAAAGCGATACTCGTACCCGCTGCTTTATTAATAAGCGTATGGCTGCCTTGGTTAATAACACCGCTTTTAATGATGGGTGGTTTGTTTTTATGTTTTGAGGGAGCTGAAAAAGTATTTGCTAAGTTTTTGCCTCATAACAGTGAAGCGGTAGACGAAGATGAAAAGTTAGATTTAGTTGAGTACGAAAAACAAAAAATAAAAGGGGCAATAAGAACCGACTTTATTCTTTCTGCCGAAATTATTGTGATTACTTTAGGTACTGTGGCTGGTGCTACATTGCTTAATCAAGCTTTAGTGCTTTGTGTTATCGCAATTATAATGACTATTGGTGTTTATGGCTTAGTGGCAGGTATTGTAAAACTGGATGATGCAGGGCTTTATTTACTCAACCAATCAAAGGTAACAGCTAATAAATTTAAAGAATTACTTGGGAAAGGCTTACTCGCAGCAGCGCCTAGGTTGATGCAGTTTTTAGCATTTGCGGGCACCATCGCGATGTTTTTAGTAGGTGGCGGGATTTTAGTACATGGTGTTGAGTTACTGCATCATACTCAAGTCGATGTAACAAACTATGCCCAATCTGTTGCTGGCGGTACAGGAGAAGTATTAGCTCCTCTGTTGTTTGATGGTTTGCTAGGCGTGATTGCTGGCTTAGTTGTCGTGCTTATACATGTAGGTTATACAAAGTTATTTAAAAAATAGCAGACACATTTAGTTATCATTTTCGTTACATTTTATAAGACTTTATATATTATGACTTCTTGTTGTTAATACAGGGAATTATGATGAATTTTCTTTTAAGATGTAACTTGTTAGTACTTCTGTTATTTGTAAGCTTTTTTAGCTTCTCAAAGCAGCCCCAAATCCCCGTGGAGTACTTCAGTAAAAATAAAGAGTTTAATCACGCTACTATTTCTCCAGGCGGCGAGTATTTAGCGGTTATAAATAAAGTTGCAGGTAAAAATGCGCTTGTTATTTTTGATACTGAAAACTTTAAAATGCTTCATGCAGTTGCCTTTGAAGGAAATGCTCAAGTTGGTGATTATCATTGGGTTAATAATGAACGAGTTGTTGTCACTAAAGAGTATTTAAAAGGGTGGCAAGACCACCCTGAATATCATGGTGAGATATTTGGCGTAAATGCTAATGGGGCTAGAGGTAAGTATCTAATTGGTTACCATGGTGAAATGCAAACAGGTACACGCCTTAAAAGGCAGACTCCTTTATACGGAACTTCATTTGTATTAGATCCCTTAGTTACTAACAAAAGAAAAATGTTAGTAGTTACCTATCCTTGGACCTCGAGTAATGAGCCGCATACTATTGTCTATGAAGTAGATGTATATACGGGCAAAAGGAAGCAAGTTACTTTGTCTCCATCACGTATGGCTGAATTTTTAACTGACCACGATGGTAATGTTCGTGTTTCAGTATCTACAGATAATTATATAGATGCAAAAATACATACTAAGGCAAAAGATGGCGGTGACTGGGAGAAATTAAATTTAAGAGAGGTTAGTTATGGCGATATTAGACTAAAAGCTTTTGATAAGTCTGGTGACAACATTTATATGACTGCTTCTGTTGGTGGCGAAGCTGAAGGGTTATATAAACTAAATTTAAATACTAAGGAAATTGAATTAGTTCATCAAGAACAATATATATCTCCAAAAAGAGTATGGGTTGATGAAGCTTCAAAAGAATTATTTGCAATAGAAAGTGAGTTAGGTTATCCAAACTATGCTTTTATAGATAAAGACTCTCATAAAAGTGTTCGTTTAAAGTCTTTGATAGAAGCATTGCAGGGCGACCAAGTGCAGTTAGTCAGTAGCACCTCTAATGGCGATATTAATGTTATTTACGCATCAAGTGATACCAACCCTGGTAAATATTACTTATACGATGGGGTACAAAATAAGCTAAGAATATTATTTTCAGCGCGTGGCTGGCTGAACGAAAATGAGCTTTCAAAGACAAAACCTATTCAATATAAAACTCGGGATGGTTTAACTATTTATGGGTATTTAACTGTTCCTAATGGTCTTGAAGATAAAAACTTACCTCTAGTTGTAATGCCTCATGGCGGTCCACATGGCCCTCGTGATTATTGGGGTTATGATTCTGAGGTACAGTTATTAGCAAGTAGGGGAATGGCTGTACTAAGAGTTAATTTTAGAGGTTCAGGTGGGTTTGGTCGAAACTTCGAAGAAGCAGGTTACCAAAAGTGGGGTTCTGATATTCAGTTTGATATTATTGATGGTGTTAAGTTTTTAATTTCTAATGGAACGGTAAACAAAAACAACATTTGTATAATGGGATCAAGCTTTGGTGCTTATTCAGCTTTGCAGAGCGCCATTTTAGAGCCAGACATGTTTAAGTGTGCAATTGGAACAGTTGGTATTTATGACCTACCGCTAATGTTTGAAGAAGGTGATATTTCAGGGCGTAGTACAGGACAAAACTATCTTGAAAACGTTTTAGGCACTGATGAAACGCTTTTGAAGGCATTTTCACCTAGCTATAATATAGATAAGCTTAAAGCAGCTGTGTTCATAGTTCACGCAGGTGAAGATGCACGAGCCCCTATTGAACAAGCCGAATCATTAATTGCTGCATTGAAAAAAGCTAACCATCCTTATAAGTACGTGTTATTGGAGGATGAGGGCCATGGTTTTTACAAAGAAGAACACAGAACTGCTTACTACAAACAAGTAATTAATTTTTTAGATAAACATTTAGAGTTATAAAATATTAAAGCAGCAAGTAACATACTTGCTGCTTTATTCACAGCTAGCTATTTTACAAAGAGATTCCAATTCAAATTGTGCTTTAGTATTTTTTTGCTCAATGGCCTTTTTATACCAATAAATAGCTTGCTGTTGATCCTGATCTATTCCCTGACCATCACGATACATTTGCGCTAAATTTAATTGCCCCCATTGAGAGCCCGATTCAGCAGCTTGTTTAAAGCTATTAAATGCTTCAACAAACAAACCATCTTTAAAATAAATAATGCCTTGTTGATTGTTTTTATCGAGCTTTAAGCCTTTATATAGTGGCTTAGGTTTGGGAGGATGCATCACAAACCCACCATAAAGGATGTTGGCATAAGGGCGCAGTACGTCGTAAATAGCTTCGTCTTTATACAAACGCTTTACTTCATCACGAGGGAGGGTGATCGTTTTAGTGGAAAAGTAATTGTCTTGAATTAGCTGGCTAGTACGCATTGCCAAAGTAATACTATTATTACGTTTATAGCTGTAGTTGCTTATCTGAAAGGTAATAAATTGTTCGTCAAAATTTAAAACTTGAGCAATTCTTAAATTGGTTAGGGTCCAAGGCTCGTGTGTAAATTTGTCGGCGTGTACTAAGTAGGTATCATATATTTTAGGCGTATTTAAATAGTTTTTCTTTTGAGTCTCGCTATTAAGGTGCTGTTGATAAACAAATAAAACAATCCAAAGTAATAAAAATACACCAATAAAGTATTTAGGTAGGCTTAGTTTTTCTATTAACGGTAGTTGCGATATTTTAACCGGTTCGCTTTTTCCGCATTGATAGCACTCGCGTTTATAGCTTAATTTTAAGGCAAGCATAGGTAAAATGCTAAATCGTAAATAGCGGCTTTTATTTACTAAATGGTAGGCGTCGCTTTGACAATGAGGGCAGCGTGTTGTTTGTGCAAAATGTGGAAATGATTCACTCGTGTTGAAAAGTAACATAAAGCACGCTCCTTGTTTAATTACCTAAAGGTAAAACAAGAAGCGTGTTAGTTAAAGCTACAAACTGTAAGTAAGTATGTCTGTTATTACTTATTTTGAGCTTTAGGCTTAATTGTTGTTTTTGCATCGGCAGCCATTAGAGCAAATACAGCATATGCAGCGGTATTTTGACGAAGCTTAGCAGGTGTTACTTTATCAAGCGTATCGTCAGCTGTATGGTGGTAATCAAAGTAATCTGTTCCATCTTGAGCAAGTTCAAAAATAGGTGCTGAGGTTGCTGCTTTAAGTGGAATTAGATCAGGGCCACCATTCGCTTGGTTTTTACCAATATGCTCAATATTTAACGGCGAAAGTTCTTCTGCAATAGCACGCACTACAGGAAGTGACTCTGCGCTTACGTTCGATTCAAAAGCATATACAACATCAGCGCCAAAATCAGACTCAGCTGCTGCAACAATATTGCTTAGCTCGTTTTTATGCTTTGCAAAATAGGCTTTTGCACCCCAAAGGCCTAGCTCTTCGGCTGCAAAAAGTACCACACGAATACTTCGCTTAGGACGCTTTACATCGCTAATATGTTTAGCGGCTGCCATTGTTAGTGCAACGCCTGCGCCGTCATCTAGTGCGCCAGTCCCTAAGTCCCAAGAATCTAAATGCCCGCCAATTAATACATACTGCTCAGGGTTTTCGGTACCATTAAATTGGCCAATAACGTTATAACCAGTGCCTTCACCAAGGCTTTCGGTTTGCACATTAATATTTACCGATACGTCTTTATCTAAAGCAATGAGTCGTGCTATTTGATCGGCATCTGGGTTAGCAATGGTTACATTAGGTATTTTTGTAACACCTTCTTTGTAGTAACTACCGCCAGTGTGTGCAAAACGATGATAACCAGTACTTACCGAGCGCATCATGTAGGCAACAGCGCCTTTTTTAGACGCCTCTATAGCGCCTGTGCCACGTGCTTTTACTGCAGGTCCGTAACC
Source organism: Pseudoalteromonas sp. SG45-2 (assembly GCF_014164115.1). NCBI lineage: Bacteria > Pseudomonadati > Pseudomonadota > Gammaproteobacteria > Alteromonadales > Pseudoalteromonadaceae > Pseudoalteromonas > Pseudoalteromonas sp. SG45-2. The sequence goes on along the minus strand of NZ_JACJEO010000026.1, from coordinate 12,988 downwards.
ATTCCCGTCTATATCGCGGTTCATGCGGTAATTAATATAAGCAATTTTACCTTTTAGGCTGTTTGCAGGTGCTGCAATTAACTCATCAAGTGTTTCGAACAAGACTACTGATGCTGTGATCCCACCTTTAGGCGTGCTTATACTGTTACCTAATGCAGTTAAATGTAGAGGTTGCTCGCTTGGTGTTAGTATTTTTCCGCTTTCGCTATAACGGCGCCATTCAGGAAAAGTCGCTTCTTCAAGCCATACTTTATCAAAACCAAGCTCATTAAATTTAGCTTTAGCCCATGCCACTGCTTTTTTATCATTTTCAGTACCAGGTAAGCGAGGGCCAACCTCAGTTGTTAATGACTCTAGTAATTTATAGCTTAGATCACTATTTAGTGCAGAGGTGCGCACTTCATTGACTTGTTGTAATTGCTTTTGGGTAAATTCGGCGTTGTTAGCGTTTGCAGCCATACTGCTAGTAAGCAGCAGTGCGGTAATTAATTTTTTCATTTGGGTAAGCCTTTTTAATAATTAGCGCTATTAGAACATGTAACAAACATGATAAAAAATAGATGAGATGAATAGGCTTTGTAATAGGTTTAATGCTGTTAGGTATAAACGTTTAGATATAAAAAAGCCCGCGTAAATGTACGCGGGCTATCTTTTAACACTGTTATTTAAGGCATTTATTTAAAAGCTAAATTGCGCTGCTAAACGAAGATTTGTGCCCTCGCCAATAGTTACATTACTCGTGCCGCCACCACCTAAATAGCTTTTATCAAATAAGTTTTCGATGTTAAGACGTAAATTAATATCGGTATTGCTTAAGTTAAACTTATAAGTGGCGCCAACATCAACACGTGTATATGCATCTTTAGTAATTGTATTATCGCTATCTGCAAAGCGCTCGCCTTCGTAAAAAGCGCCAGCGTTAATGGCAATGGCGTCGTTTAATTCATAACGAGTCCAAAGTGATGCCGACCATTTTGGTGCATCGGTAGGGCGTTTACCTTCCAATACTTCATCGCGTTCAAAGTTAGCATCTAGATACATAGTTGATGCCATAACAAATAAGCGGTCGGTAGCAGCACCTTGTGCGCTTACTTCAACACCTTTATGGCGTTGTTCACCCACTTGGTTTGTTTCACTTGTGAATGAGCCAATAGGCGTCTCAAGCTGTTCGCTAACAAGTGTGCCTTCTTTACTAATATCAAAAATTGCACCTGTAAGCAGTAAACGGTCATCAAATAATTGCCATTTAATACCAATCTCTCTTTGCTCTGAGGTAATGGCATCTAGCTTCATGCCATTATTTACATCGGTTTCATCAATCAGAGTTTCACTACCTTGAGGCTCAAAACCTTCTGAGTAACTTGCATATATAGTTGCCGAAGTATTTGGATGATAAAGCACACCTACCTTTGGTACAAATGACTCGTTATCTGCACCTTCTCGAGTTTGCTTATCGTAACGGCCACCTAGCGATAATTGCCATTGTGGTGAGAACGAAATTAAGTCCTGAACGTAAATACCGTAATAGTCGTATTCAGTTTCGCTTACTGTATCATCTGTTTTATAACTTACAGATGGGCGTGATGGTTCTGCCTGTCCTGCAGAAAAATCAAAGTAGTCAGCAGAAGTACGGCGTTGCCCGTAGTAGTAATCTAGCGAGTTTGCGCCAATTAAAAACTGATGCTGTAAGCTACCTGTTTTAAATTCACCAATAAAATCAATAAATGCAGTTTTAAATTGCCAATCGTCAAAACGGTCGTAAGGACGAGATTCATAGCTGTCACCTTCAGCAAAGCTACTAGGCATGCGAGGTGCTGACTCAAAGCGTTGACGTTCAAACGTTTGTTCGTTATAGCCAAGTTTTACTTGCCAGTTATCGGTTAAAAATACTTCTAGGTCTACACCTAGGTTTTCTACGGTAATATCGGTAAACGCCCAAGACATATCACGGATTGTTTTATCGCTACCAATTACATTAGCATTATCGTCTATCCATGCGCCAGTATCTAAACCTGCTTCGTCATCTGTGCGGTCGTAATGCACACGTACTAATGCGTTATCGCTAATATCGTAATCTACAATTAAAGCACCTAAAAAGCGGTCGCGTTCACGATTTTCACCGTTTTGGTACTCACGCCAGTAGTCAACGTCTTGCTTTACTAAAATCCCGCGAGCACGTAAATCTTCCGATTCAGTCAAGGCACCTGCAGCATCAACCATAAAGCGGGTTGAGCCATGCTGATCTACATCGGCACTGGCATTAAATAGTGTTTGTGCTGTAGGTTTTTTAGTTACCATGTTAACCAAGCCACCCGGGCCTGACTGACCATATAAAATACTTGATGGGCCTTTAATTACTTCAACTTGCTGCAAAATTTCGATTGGTTGCTGATAGTGCGACCAATGCTGATGACCGTCGCGTAAATAACCTGTCGATGAGCTCAGCTCAAAGCCGCGTAAGTTAAATACCTCACGATTTCGTTGTTGTGAGCCTGCAGTTAAGCTTGCGTCATTTGTGAGTACTTCGCCAAGTGTAGTGGCAAGCTGTTCGCTAATAATAGTGTCGGTTATTACAGTGACAGATTGTGCAGTTTCAAGTAATGAAGCTGATGTTCTCATTGCGCCATTAGCGTTATCTACTTTGTAATCGTTAAAGTAGCTACCCTTTACTTCTATGCGTTCAAGGTCGGTAGTGTTTGCATATGTGCTTGTCGTAATGCTTGCTAATAGAGCTATGTAAATAGAATTCAGTTTCATTAATTGCTTCCAGCGCAGGTATGTAAAAAACAATCGTGATCTTAATGCAAACTACTATCATTTTCAACACCTTTCATTAACATGTTTTATAATGTGTTTGTTAATGGTTGCCAATTACGAATTCTGCTATTATAAGCTGCATATTAGTGGGGCTTTCTCCCATGTTATTTTATTGCTATGGAACTTACTGTGACTTCAACTGCTTTTTCATCTTTGGCTTTACCGGCTGGACTCGTTGATAACTTATCAACCCTTGGCTATGCCCACATGACACCTGTACAAGCGCAAAGTTTGCCGCCTGTACTTGCTGGTAAAGACATCATTGCTCAGGCAAAAACCGGTTCAGGTAAAACTGCTGCGTTTAGCTTGGGTGTGTTAGCTAAATTAAACGTAAAACGCTTTCGTATTCAATCTTTAGTCTTGTGTCCTACTCGCGAACTTGCCGAGCAGGTTGCGGTAGAAATGCGTAAATTAGCGCGCGGCATTCATAACATTAAAATATTGACGTTATGTGGTGGTGTTTCAATTGGCCCGCAAATAGGTTCACTTGAACATGGTGCGCATATTATTGTTGGCACACCTGGGCGTGTTGATGACCATATTCGTAAAGGTACTCTACGCTTAGATGATGTGGAAACATTGGTGCTTGATGAAGCCGATCAAATGCTTGATATGGGTTTTCAAGACACACTTGATGCAATTATTGAGCGTATTCCACAAAATCGTCAAACATTGTTATTTAGTGCTACATTCCCAAGAGCCATTGAAGCAATTGCTAAGCGTGTACTTAAAAACCCAGAAATGGTTAAAGTAGAAGAAGAGCAAGCCAAAAGCACAATTAAGCAGTACTTCTACAAAATGGATAACAATAAGCAGCGCTATCCAACGCTTAAGTTATTACTTCTTAAATTTACACCACAAAGCTGTGTTGTATTTTGTAATACCAAAGTAGAAACTCAACAAGTGTGTGATGATTTAGCTGACGAAGGCTTCAGCGCTGTTGCATTGCACGGTGATTTAGAGCAACGCGATCGTGAACGTACGCTAATTCACTTTTCAAATAAAAGCGCTTCAATACTTGTTGCAACCGATGTTGCTGCACGAGGTTTAGATATTGATGACATGGATATGGTTATTAACTACCATTTAGCGCATGACACGCAAACACATGTTCACCGTGTTGGCCGAACTGGACGTGCTGGTAAAAAGGGCATTGCTTGTTCTATTTACGGTGAAGCTGAAGCGTTTAAAATTGCACAAATTGGCGATCATTACGAGCGTGATATTACTCCAGAACAAATGCCGCCGTTTAATTTATTAGATAAACCGCCGTACCGCCCTGAAATGGTTACTTTGATGATTGATTCAGGTAAAAAGCAAAAAGTACGTGCAGGCGATATTCTTGGTGCTCTAACAGGTAAGGATGGGGTTGCAGGTCGTCAAGTAGGTAAAATTAACGTACTTGATAACGTAGCATTTGTTGCTGTTGAACGTAACTCATCAAAACCAGCACTTCGCAAACTAACCGAAGGCAACATTAAAGGGCGTAAAATACGCGCTCGTCGCCTTACTCGTTAATTTAAACCGCTAAATTTACAAATTAGCGAGCAGCTACCTTTAGCTGCTCGTATTGTAATTTTATTTTTTTAAACTTAACTTCACAACCATTTGGTTTATCTGGGTGCATCTGTAATGCAAGTTGTCTCCAGCGCTTTTGAATGTTTTTAAGAGTGAAATTTTCGGGTAACTTCCATTCTAAAGCCAACGCTTTAAATTCATTGTCATTTAATACTTGTTGTGGTGATGTCGTTTTAAACTGACGCCAAAAACTATTCAAAAGCTCATCAATTTTCTCTTCATCGGTATCGTAATTACGCCAATCTAAATAATAATCTCGCAAATTTTCGTTCGTTGTTACTAAACTATTATCTTCTTTTTCTAAAAGCTCGATATGCAGAGTTGAAATGAGTAAACTTTGAGGGCGTAATTGTGCCTGCAGTTGGTACAATGCATTCATAATTAAAAAGTTACGTTTAAATAAATCACGTTCAGGGCTTTTATCGAGTGTTGTTATTGCGCTGCGGTTTGTCAGTTCTGCTGCTAAAGTATGAACTTGCCAAACCTGCCTTGTTAATATCAGCTCAAAAATCTCATCAATCAGTGGGTTAAGCATTGTTTAGGCCCTAGTAGTTAGTGTATCTTCAATAAAGATTACACTGATATAAGTAACGGTTTGAAGGATTAAAATTATGCTGGGCAAGTTTAAATGCCTCTTATTTACTATATGCTGTGTACTAATAGCTCCTAGCTATGCCCAAAATAGTGATTCGTTATTTGAGCAATTCAAAAACGAAGTGCAGTGGGAGCCTAAATTACAATTAGCAAATACGTTACTTGCTAATAAAAACGTTTCTAAAAAAGAGCGTGTCGCTGTTTATTCGGCATTAGGTAATAGTGCGTTATCGGCTGATAATTTTAAAGAATCTTTACACTATTTTAAATTATTAGAAAAAAACACTTCAGATACTTTCTTTCCTGACGAGCACTTTCGTGCAATAAAAATGCAAGGTGTAGCACTTTTTTATCAAGGCTTATTTCAAAAGGCCATAAGTGAATATACCCGCACCCTAGTATTAGCTGAAAAAAATGAACAACTACTTGAACAAGCAAATTTACTAAATAATATTGGTTTGGCTTATTTTAATATGAATAAGCTAGGCGATACCCTAGAGTTTTACTTAAAGGCAAAAGCTATTTACGAAGCGCACGGTAGTGAGCAAGATCAAACCGACATATTACTTAATATAGCAGGCGTTTATATACGCTTATCACGCTACGATAGTGCATTTAGTCTTTATCAAGATGTACTTAAAGTTTATCAGCGGTTAGATGATAAAAGCGGTATTGCGCAGGTATACAACAATATGGGTGTTGCTCATATGGAGAGTAATCAATTTGACTTAGCACTTCATTATTACCAGCTAGCGCTGCGTTATTATATTTCAGCCAATGATTACAATAAGTTATCTACGCAATATACTAACTTGGCAAATACTAATTTAGTGTTAAAAAAAGTAGATGAAGCGTACGAGCAAGCTAAATTAGGTGAGTACTATGCGCTTAAAATAGGTAACCATAATTTAGAGCTTAATGCGCTACATGCGCTTGGTAAAATTCAGTTTGTTAAAGGCAACTTAGAAGAGGCGAAAATAAGTTTAGATAGAGCTATTTCACTTGCTCACGAATATGGCAGTGAGCGAATAATTAGGGAGGGTTTAGGGACTAAAGCACTACTTGAAGCCAGTAAAGGCGATTATTCAAGCGCAATGGCCTTGCAACAAGAATATATTAGTGAGCTACGAAAGCTCAGAAGTACAGCAATTATAAATGCACTAGCGGTACTTCAGCATCAATTTAAAGCAACACAATTAAACCAAGAAATAGAAAAACTTAAACAAGATCGACGTGTGCAAGAGCTAAAAATGTCGCAGCGTTCTCAGCTTACTTTATTCTCTTTTTTACTATTACTTTTGGTTGTTGTAACTGGTATTGCGCTTTACCGCCGTGGCGCAGAAAAACGCGCTAAGCAGCAGTTAACAGAGCAAGTTACGCAGCGCACTGCAGAGTTACAGGCAATAGCACAGGAGCTAAGAGAAGCTAACGATGTTAAAAGCCAGTTTTTGGCCAATATTAGCCACGAAATCCGCACTCCACTAACGGCTATTTTAGGGCAAACAGATGCTTTAATTAATGAATTATATGAGCCTGAGTCACTTAAAGATGAATTAAGAGTAATTCAGCGCCATAGCGACCATTTAAAAAGCTTAATAAACGACGTGCTCGATTTAAGTAAAATTGAAGCTAATAGGTTAGAGTTAAATATTTCGTGCTTTGATATTGTAGAGCTTGTAAATGACGTACATGCAATGTTTATCACTCAAGCAAAAGCAAAAAATTTACGCCTCATTTTAGACAATCAAGTGGGTAATGAGTTTTACACTAAGCTGGATTTAATACGCGTAAAACAAATTCTTATAAATTTATGTGCTAATGCTATTAAGTTTACTCACGCTGGCCAAATCATTATTGCTTTAAATAAGAGTGAACAAGGGCTAGTGATTATTGTAAAAGATACCGGTATTGGTATGAGCTCTAAACAGTTAAAGCTTATTTTTGAATGCTTTAGCCAAGCTGATAACAGTATTAGCCGTCGCTTTGGGGGGACAGGGTTAGGCCTTAGCTTATCGCAACAATTAGCCGCGATGATGGGCGGTTATATCAGTGTACAAAGCGAATACAAAAAGGGCAGTCAGTTTTCGTTCTTTTTACCGTGCGCAGAAGTAAATAAATCGCAAAGCCTGATTGAAACTCAAAGTGCTCCAAAGGTAAATAAGCAATTGGCAGGGCGTGTTGTACTAGCAGAAGATCACCCTGATAATCGAAGGTTAATAAGCCGCTATTTACGTTCAATGGGGCTCGAGGTTATTGCCGTTGAAAACGGTGAGCAAGCGGTAGAGCAGTGCTTAAAAGAGTATCCTGATTTAGTGCTACTCGATATTCAAATGCCTGTGATGGATGGGCGTTCTGCTTTTCAGCTATTAAAACAGTGTGGTTTTGAGCGGCCTATTTTTGCTTTAACTGCAAATGCTATGAGTCATGAAGTGGATGGCTATTTAGAGTTAGGGTTTAGTGGTTACTTAGGTAAACCGATAGATAAAGAGTCATTTTATAAAGCGCTTTCCAGCCACCTACATAATGCAGAAGATCAGCCAACTACAAAGCAAAATGAAGTTGATATGAGCGATCTTGTCATTAGTTTTAAGCAAAGCTTTGCTTTGGAGAGTGAAACGATTACTCAGCATTTTATAAGTGAAGATTTAGCCGCGCTACAAAAAGATAGTCATCGCATTTTAGGAGCGGCGCAAATGTTTGGTTTAGATGAAATTGCGCAATCGGCTCAAAGTTTAGATAGAGCCCTTTTACGCAGGACCCAAAAAAGTAGTGCGAATGACTTTAAAGCGCTCGTTGATACGCTGCAAAGTGTACTTAAAAAGTATAACGAAAGTTAAACTGTGTTTAATCCAGACATAAAAAAAGCGCCTTAGGCGCTTTTTTTATTCAGCTAAAACGCTTTATTGGCGTCTCATCGAATCAAAAAATTCATCATTGGTTTTGCTCATCGATAGTTTATCGATTAAGAATTCCATTGCATCAATTTCTGACATGTCATGAACAATTTTACGTAAAATCCAAAGCTTTTGAAGCTCATCTGGTTTTGTTAGTAATTCTTCACGACGAGTGCCTGAGCGATTAAAGTCGATAGCAGGGAATACACGTCTTTCCGCAATTTTACGGTTAAGGTGAAGTTCCATGTTACCAGTACCTTTAAACTCTTCGTAGATAACTTCATCCATTTTAGAGCCAGTGTCGATAAGCGCTGTAGCTATGATTGTTAAGCTACCACCTTCCTCAACGTTACGTGCAGCACCAAAGAAGCGCTTAGGTTTATGTAATGCGTTAGCGTCAACACCACCAGTAAGTACTTTACCTGATGAAGGAATAACGGTGTTATAAGCACGTGCTAAACGAGTGATTGAATCCAATAAGATAACAACATCTTTTTTATGTTCAACTAAACGTTTTGCTTTTTCGATAACCATTTCGGCAACTTGTACGTGACGAGAAGCTGGCTCATCGAACGTTGATGCAATAACTTCACCTTTTACTAGGCGTTGCATCTCTGTTACTTCTTCCGGACGTTCATCAATAAGTAAAACCATTAATGTTACATCAGGATGATTATGCGTAATTGATTGTGCAATGTTTTGAAGTAGCATTGTTTTACCCGCTTTAGGCGGAGCTACTAACAAGCCACGTTGGCCGCGACCAATTGGAGATGCTAAATCAAGTACACGGGCTGTAATATCTTCTTTACTGCCGTTACCACGTTCCATGCGAAAACGTTCGTTTGCATGTAGTGGAGTAAGGTTTTCAAAAAGAATTTTAGTTCGAGAGTTTTCAGGTTTATCAAAGTTAACTTCATTTACTTTGAGTAAAGCAAAGTAACGTTCACCGTCTTTAGGTGGACGAATAAGGCCTGAAATTGAATCGCCAGTACGCATGCTGAAACGGCGAATTTGGCTAGGTGAAACATAAATGTCATCTGGCCCAGCTAAGTAAGAGGCTTCTGATGATCTTAAGAAGCCGAAACCATCTTGTAAAATCTCTAATACACCGCCGCCGAAGATATTCTCTCCGCCTTTGGCATGGGATTTAAGAATGGCAAAAATGATATCTTGCTTTCTTAAGCGGGCTACGTTTTCGAGCCCCATGGACTCAGCTAAGTCTACAAGCTCTTTAATCGACTTGTCTTTTAATTCGCGTAAATGCATATTGGTGGGTTCTTTATTACAGTTGTCATACTCAAAATCGCTTTGATCGTTGAGTGAGGTTTGTTGAATATAACTAAGGATTAGTTGGCTTTATAAACTAGCAGTTCACTGGCAAAGCGTCCAGTCTTTATACAAAATAAATTTAAAAAAGGGCAAAAAAGCCCTTTTTATTGTTCTAGCTTACCGTTAGATGTTGTTTTCTAAAAACTCGATAAGTTGAGTTTTTGAAAGAGCACCTACTTTCGTTGCAGCTACTTGGCCATCTTTAAAAAGAAGTAAAGTAGGGATACCACGAATACCAAACTTTGGCGGTGTGCCAGCATTTTGGTCAATATTTAATTTAGCAACAGTCACACGGCTGTCGTATTCATCAGCAACTTCGTGAAGAATAGGGGCGATCATTTTACAAGGTCCACACCATTCAGCCCAGAAATCTACTAGTACTGGTTTGTCTGATTGTAATACGTCAGCTTCAAAGCTATCGTCAGTAATTTGGATTATTTTCTCGCTCATTGCGCTCTCCGATTTAGTTAGGCGAAATATTTAGTGCGTATTTAAACACTCTTGTTTCTTATTGCAAGTTTAAACGTTATGCTTAAACGCTATGACTAAGACACATTTAACCGATAAAAAGTTTTCAGACTTTGCTATCGCACCGGAAGTGGTTGCCGGTTTAACCGAGAATGGGTTTGAATATTGCACACCTATTCAAGCAAAATGCCTACCTTTTATTTGTGATGGACGCGATATCGCGGGCCAAGCTCAAACGGGTACAGGCAAAACGTTGGCGTTTTTAACCGCCACGTGCCATCGGTTATTACAATCTAGCAAAGCACCTAGTAAACATCCAAGAGCCCTGATCATGGCCCCTACTCGGGAGCTTGCGATTCAGATACACAAAGATGCTAAAATTTTAGCGCCGCACTGTAATCTTAACTTAGGTTTAGTATATGGTGGCGAAGATTACGAAAAACAACGTGCACAACTAGAAAAAGGCGTTGATATTTTAATTGGTACTACAGGTCGCCTAATTGATCTGTATAAGCAAGGCTGTTACACCCTTAATGAAATTGAGGTAGTCGTGCTGGACGAAGCCGATCGTATGTTCGATTTAGGTTTTATCAAAGATATTCGCTATATGTTCGATCGTATGCCAGATACATCAAAGCGTTTAAACTTATTATTCTCTGCCACATTGTCGTACCGCGTACAAGAATTAGCTTTTGAGCACATGACAAACCCAGAGCATGTTCAAATTGAACCTGACGTTAAAACGGGTAAACGTATTCAAGAAGAGCTATTTCATCCTTCGCAAGAAGATAAAATTAAGCTGTTGTTAACCTTAATTGAAGAAGAATGGCCAGAGAAGGCAATCGTGTTTGCAAATACCAAGCATAGTTGTGAGACGGTTTATGCTTGGCTTAAATCAGACGGTCATCGTGTAGGTATGCTTACTGGTGATGTTAACCAGAAAAAACGCCAAACTATATTAGCGCAATTCAGTAAAGGTGATTTAGACTTTTTAGTTGCGACCGATGTTGCAGCGCGTGGTCTTCATATTCCAGAAGTAAGTCATGTGTTTAACTTTGATTTACCTGACGATTGTGAAGATTATGTTCACCGTATTGGCCGTACTGGCCGCGCTGGTGCATCAGGCCACGCAATTAGTTTTGCATGTGAGCAATATGCATACAACCTGCATGAAATTGAAGAATATATAGAGCATAGCATTCCTTTATCACATTATGATAAAACAGCATTGCTAGATGATTTAACTCAGCCTATTATTCAAAGAAAGCGCAACTATTCAACAGGTCCACGTAACCGTAGTAATAACAGCGGACGTCGCCCAAATAATAGTTACCAAAAAGGACGGTCGTAAGCGACCGTTTGTATAAGTAGTAGTAACTAGAGGTTTTTGAACGGTGGGGCAACTTAAACCGCAAAAAAATGTGTACGCAGTTATTGATTTGGGCTCAAATAGCTTTCATATGCTTATTGCCAAATCAATTGCTGGCGGTCTACAAACAATTGGACGTGTTAAACGCAAAGTCCGATTAGCCGCAGGGCTTGATAAAGGAAACGTATTAAGCACAGAAGCAATGCAGCGAGGCTGGGAATGCCTTGCCCTTTTTGCTGAGCGTCTACAAGATATCCCAGACAAAAACATCACCATAGTAGCAACAGCTACCTTACGCTTAGCAACTAACGCCGACGTATTTAAAAATCATGCCGAAAAAATTCTAGGTCATAACATTAATGTTATCAGCGGAGAATTAGAAGCGCGCACAATTTATAAAGGTGTTGCCCATACTTCATCTTGTACTGGCAAACAGCTTGTTATTGATATTGGTGGTGCAAGTACAGAAGTTGTAATTGGTAAAGCATTTGATGCCCTACATTACAAAAGCCTCAATATGGGGTGTGTTACCTATCTTGAACGCTATTTTAAAGATTGCCAACTAAGTAAGAGTAATTTTAACGCAGCAATAAAAGCGGCTCGTACAGTCATTGATGAAATTTCTCCAGAGTATAAAGCAGCTGGATGGGAAATTGCATCTGGAGCTTCTGGTACAGTACAAGCAATTCAAGAAATTATGGTCGCGCAAAATCTTGACGACTTACTTACACTTGAAAAGCTCAACACCATAAAAGATCAAGCAATTGCATTTAGCACTATTGCAGCGCTAGACCTTCCTGGGTTAAGTGAAGACCGTCGACTGGTATTTGTATCAGGACTTGCAATCTTAATCGCACTATTTGAATCTCTTGAAATAGAAAAAATGGGATTGGCGGGTGGAGCACTGCGTGAAGGTGTTTTATATAGCATGGTTCCGGAGTTTCATAATAACGACATTCGCAAACGCACAGTTGATGGGTTTATGAGCCGTTATCATGTTGATCAAAAACAAGCGTGTCGAGTTTCAAGCTTGGCAATGCAGTTAGCGCTGAGTATTGATAAAGATTGGCCAATTGAAAGCTTAAATGGGTTACCACTATTAAAAGCGGTAGCGCAGCTTCATGAGATTGGATTACTAATAGAGTATAAGCAGTACCATAAACATACCGCTTATATTTTGGAAAATACCGATATGCCTGGTTTTTCACAGTCAGAGCATAAATTAATAGTAGCGGTAGCAGATGCACATCGATCTGATTTTCCAAAAGGTTGTTTTAATTCACTCGGCGTAAATAGTCTATTAGCGCAATATATAGTGAGATTACTACGAATAGCAGTCATTTTATCAATGCGCAGACAAGATGATGTACTGCCTAAGTTTGAGTTAACTGCTAAAAATGAAGTGTTAGACCTTAAGTTTGAAAGTAACTGGTTAAAAGATCATCCATTAATGGCCAGTGAGCTGCAACAAGAGTCTAAACAGCAAGGAAAACTTGGCTGGAAGCTCATAGTAAACTAATTAAAAAGGCCCATCAGGGCCTTTTTAGTGTTTAAAGTAACCATTTCGATGTAAATATGTGCGAACAGCACATTATTTCAAGTTTTATTCAAAAAAGGGTTGATCTGTTTTCGGATCTCCCTATAATGCGACCCCACTGAGACGGGAAACGCCAACGCATAGCTAAGCACGAACTACTCAGTGTGTTAAGTAAAACTTAGATTGAATCTTTTTAGAAAGTTTAAATTTAAGTGTTGACAAAAAAATAGGAAAGCGTAATATGCGCAGCCCTAGCGAGATAAAGTTTAACTTTAACCGCAACGTTCTTTAACAATATAAAGCAATCATCTGTGTGGGCACTCGTACAGATTGAGTTCTAACAGCCAAGCTACTTCGTTCTTTATTGAGCAAGTAACGAGGCAAACAAATTAGAGTCTCAAT